>JACZSB010000251.1 GCA_022574435.1 Fidelibacterota bacterium | reverse complement strand
GATGGCAACCTGGTCCGGACCATATTTTTTAATCACGGTGAAGTGGCCGAGTGGCCCGAGCAGCCGTCGGGTGAATGGCCCAAGGGGAGTGGTCATTCCTATATAGACGGTGTCGCCCCGTGGGTCGCTGCAGAAGTGGTCGATATTTTTGGAAACACGATCCATCCTCTGGAAGCTAAATACCGGGAAGACGTTGACCGAGATCCCGAGACTGGAGTCGTGTGGGGTTGGCAGCCCCTTCCAGGCTATGTGAACCTCGATCAGGACTCCCCCGCATTGAGCAATGATCCCGGCACGTGGCCCCGGCGCTGGCCGGACCAGCCCGACTGGTATGACCAGGAGACCGGGGATGCCTTCTGGAACGGGTTTTTCGGGATGGGTGTCAAAAACGCCGATCTGGAAACGTACTTCGTGATGGACGATGCACTCGATAAGGAGTTTGCCTTCTTTCCGGATGCCACTGACTCGGCCCGGGGCGGCCTGGGACTGCGGGTGGCCGTAAGAGGGTTTCAGTGGTCACATGTGCTGGCTGAAGACGAGATTTTCTGGCACTACGATATCAAAAACGTGGGTACCACCGACCACGAGAAAACGTTATTCGGGATGTTCATCGATTTTGGCATCGGTCAGGATGGGAGCGACGATAATGGCGAATATGATCCCATACTCGATATCACTTTCGCCTGGGACAACGATAATGTTGCTCCCGGCTGGGTGGGGTCCGTGGGAATGGCCGGTTATGCCTTTCTCGAGAGCCCGGGGATCGGCGATACGTATATCTATGACGAGTTTGGTGCTCTGGTGGAAATGCTGCCGGGTGACGGGATAGATAACGATGATGATGGCCTGGTTGACGAGAGCAGAAATAACCCCCGAGGAGAATATATCTTCGGCTCCGTAGGTTTCTATAACGACGGTGAGCCTAAATGGCACTGGGAAGGTGACGAAAACGGAAATTGGGTAGCTTTTTCGGATGATAATGGCAATGGAGTGTGGGACGAAGGTGAACCGCTGAATGATGATCTGGGCGCGGACGGCGTGGGACCCACTGATGAGCAGTATACCGGTCCCGACTTGGGTGAGGGCGATGGCATGCCCACGGACGGTGAACCGAGCTATAACCAGACCGATAAGGATGAGTCGGACCAGATCGGCTTAACGAGCGTTAAAATATTTAGTCTCCATCAGTTTGAATTGCAAGACGATGAGCCAGTTTGGAATATCATGGCTTTTGGGGCTTTTGATACCGAGGAGAGGAACGTGAACCTGGGTGCCTTTTATGCCTCCGGTCCCTTCACCCTGCAGGCCGGCCAGACGGAACGATTTTCAATGGCCTTGCTTTTCGGCGAAGACCGGGCCGATCTCCTGCGAAATAAGACTATCGTTCAAGGTATCTATAATGCCAGCTATAACTTTTCCAAGCCCCCTGAAAAACCGACCGTGACGGCGGTTGCCGGAGATCAGCAGGTCACGCTCTACTGGGACCGCCGGGCCGAGAGCAGTTTCGATCGCTTTCTGGGCACCTTTGATTTCGAGGGGTACAAGATCTATCGCGCCACCGATCCAGCCCTGCTCGAACCCAAGATCATTACTGACGCGTTTGGTAATCGAACCTTTCGCAAGGCTATCTTCCAGTGCGACCTGATCAATTTCGACCGGGATAATCTATGGTGGGTCAAGGGTACCCATCCCGCCGCTGTCAACGGTGCCAAGTATGATATGGGCAATGAAAGCGGCCTGGTGCATAGCTGGACCGATACCACCGTGCAAAACGGTCAGACCTACTATTATGCCGTGGTCTCCTATGACCGGGGACTGCCCCCGCCGGAATTGGGGGCCGCAGGGCTGCCGCCCACTGAGAGCACCTCCATCATTAAGATCGACAACCTGGGCTTCGTAACGGCGACCGATATCAATACGGTGGCCGTGACACCGAACGCCCCCGCGGCGGGTTATACACCACCGGGGTGGACAGAAATACGCCATGTTGCCGGTCCCGGGACGGGGGATATCACCCTTGAAATTCTTGATCCTATGAGAGTGAAAGATAATCACACCTACCAGGTTCGATTTCATCATGGGGGTATTTTCGAGACCGCCGCTTATTCTGTTGTCGACCTGACTGAGGGGGTCGAGCTGGTCACTGAGAGTGAAAATATAGCCAGCAGATCCTTTTTAATCGACCCCATTAGAGCACGCTATGCCCAGCTCCCGCAGGAGGGTGAGGTCTTTGACGGGATGCGGATCTCCGTCTTCAATAAAACGACTGCGGTCGATGATACGGCCTCCGGGTGGACGGAGGACAGCCAAAGCAATTACGCTTTCAATATTAAGTTAAGGAGTCCGGGTGGCACCCTTTACCCGGCGGACTATGAAATTCGTTTCTTTGACGCCTGGGTAGATACGTCCTCCAATGGCAGTCCGGCCAAATTCACCGTATGGAACCTGACCGAGGATAAACCGAGCGCGTTCTTTTTCAGTGACTTTAACGGCGACGGCATTCTCGACGTCGGGGAATCGATGTATATCCGGGAAACGGTGGAGGGTGTCACCCTGAAAACCTGGGAAATAAACTTTGCTCTCCCGGCGCCGATGCTGGACACGACCTTTAACAATGACAGTTTGGTCATTACCGAAATTCCCATCGACCCCATCCCACCCAGGCCCGGTGATATATTCATGGTTCAGGTAGATAAACCGTTCCGTGGCGCCTACGGTGACAGCCTCGCACTCTTGCCGGGTGACAGTTTTGAGTTTACCACGCAAGCGGCCAGCACTGAAATACAGCAGGCGCAATCAGAATTGGATCGGGTGGCTGTGGTTCCGAACCCCTATGTGGCATCGGTCACCTGGGAACCCAAGAGCCTGTTTTCCACCGGCCGGGGAGCAAGAATGCTGGAGTTTATTCACCTGCCAAAGGAATGCACTATCCGAATCTATACCGTTCGGGGATATTTAGTGGATACCATTCACCACAGTAAAGCAATCAATGATGGCAGTGAGTTCTGGGATATGAGGACCAAGGATGGAATGGATATTGCTTATGGGCTCTATATTTTTCATATTGATGCCGGGGAAATTGGAGAAACTATCGGCAAGTTTGCGGTGATCAAATGACGCGTTTTAACCCGGCATTTACCTCGCAGACCCCATCTCGGTTTTGCTCCCGTTATTGCCGACCCGCCCACTTGCTCCTTTTTATAACCCTGGCTATTTCAAAGCCCCTATGGGGACAGTTTAATATTGATGTTTCAAAGGTGGGGACAACTTCGGCGCCGTTTCTGGAAATTGAGGTGGGATCCAAAGCAGTGGGCATGGGGAGTGCCTTTGTGGCCGTAGCCGATGATGCCACCGCCCTGTACTGGAATCCCGCAGGCATTGCCCGCCTGTCCGGCAATGAGATGGTTTTTATCCATACGGAATGGATTGCCAATATCAATTATGATTTTGTGGGGACCGTTTTTCCCATGGGTAATCTTGGCGTATTAGGGATCAGTATCATTTCCCTGAGCACCGATGAAATGAAAGTGCGGACGGTTGATAAGCCTGAGGGTACCGGCGAACTGTTCAGTGTCGGAGACCTGGCAGTGGGCATCGCCTTTGCCCGCAATCTCACAACCCGATTTTCAATCGGATTCAATGGGAAATATATTCGCCAAAAAATCTGGCATATGAGCGCTAGCGGATTTGCTATTGATATTGGGACCTTGTTCACAACCCCTTTCGCCGGAATGAAAATTGGAATGAGTATATCCAATTTCGGCGGCAAAATGCAAATGCTCGGAAAAGACACTTTCGTTAATTTTGATTTGGCGCCGGATCAGGAGGGGAGCAACGATCGAATACCGGCGAATTTAAAAACCGATGAATTTTCGTTGCCACTACTGTTCCGGGTAGGACTGGCACTGGAGGTTTTCAATTTTAATTCCAGTCGAATGATTATGGCGGTTGATGCCGCTCATCCGAACGATAACACGGAATACATTAACGTAGGTGTAGAATATTCCTCAAATGATTGGCTGTTCTTAAGGACCGGATATAAAAACCTTTTCCTACTTGATGGCGAAGAAGGGTTAACTATAGGAGCAGGGATTAAATACGCTCTCGGTAGCAATCTGTCGATAAGAATTGACTACAGTTATCAGGATTTCGGTAGACTGAATAACGCGCAGAACTTCTCACTGGCTATAGGATTCTAAGGGTTCTTGCTAAGGCAATGACCGGAAAGACACGCCAAAGGATTATCTTGCCAGCATCCCAATCACTCTCGCTTCCCAGCAGGGCCCACAGGTTGTATTTGCCCTCTGGGAGCAAGTTCATCCTGAACGGTATGATTCCGGTATTAGCCTACCTGTTTCTAGCGATCGGCGCCCTTTATTCTCAAGAACCCTACGGTGACCCGGCGTGGAAAAAACGGGGCATTATGGATGGCAACCTGGTCCGGACCATTTTTTATAATCATGGTGAAGTTGCCGAAAACCCCTTTTCGCCGTCAGGTGAATGGCCCAAGGGGAGTGGTCATGGCTATTTAGATGGCGTCGCCCCGTGGGTCGCTGCAGAAGTGATCGATATTTTTGGAAACACGATCCATCCTCTGG
>JACZSB010000022.1 GCA_022574435.1 Fidelibacterota bacterium | reverse complement strand
CCCTGCTGCAGCAGCTGGGAGCAGACGGCCGGCTGGTGATTCCCCTGGGAAAAACAGTCTACAGCCAGAGGCTGTTGGTCTACAGTCGGCGTGATGATCAGCTTATTGAAGAGGAAGATTTAGCGGTGCGATTTGTGCCGCTGGTGGAGGGTGGCGACGGCAACCTGAGCCGGAAGGCCGGTGTCCCTTAAGCGACTCCCCCGGAACCGGAGAACTGCGCGATCTCAATGCCGAACCGGCTGGCGGCCTCCCGCCACTTGGAGTGGTCCGGCATATCAAAAATGAATGTAGGCTCGGCGGGCACTACCAGCCAGTCGCCGTTGGCGATCTCCTGATCGAGCTGGCTGGCCCCCCAGCCGGCATAGCCCAGTGTAAACCGGAACTGGTCGGGCCCCCGGCCCTTTTGGATATCTTTGAAGATCCCTACATTGGTGGACAGGGAAATCCTGGAAGATATTTTCTCGGTGTCATCGATGGCGTATTCGGAGGAGTGCAACACGAACCCCAGGGCCGGTTGAACCGGCCCCCCGTAGTAGACATCCATCACCTTCAAACCGCCGGTAGGGGTCAGGCCCAGCGATTCCAGCACTACCGCTACCTTCCCGGAGGCCAGCGGCCGGTTGATGACCATCCCCATGGCCCCTTGAGCTCCGTGATCGCAGATATATATCACCGTTTTCTCAAAGAAGGTCTCCGAGAGGTGCGGCATGGCGATCAGAAAGGTGTCCTTGAAATTGTCCATCAATATACTGTCCCGGCTCCATCCGGCCTACCCGTAATCTAGCGGCTCCAAACAGTTGGCTGATATAAATACGGGCGTAAAACTTAGTACCTTTCACGCCTTTCTACAGTATAAAATGTTGCCGCGGCATAGCCCTGATGACGGCCGGCGGCCATTGCTAATACACAAAACGCTGGAAGCTGTATGGCGAGATTTTAATTCCTTGCCGGCCAACTTCCCGATCCAGCAGGGTCTTCCAGCGGCGGATTTCATCATGCATCGCAGGGGGAGCAAGCGGCCTGACTCCCTCCGCTGCGGCGATAGACAGATAGGGCGCCTGGGGCGTGGGCTCGAACCGGGACAGGTAGATGATGTCCCCTTTAGCAAGGGGCAATGACCGCATCAGGGAAGCACTGTCGACTAGGTGTTCATTTCTGAAGCGTTGCCCTCCCAACCCTACCATCAGGATCACAACCACCGCCAACCGCGCTGCCTTCAAGGTGGAGACTACCTTGATGATATCTTCCCTGGTACCCGGTTTCTGCACGAATTCCAACAGCGCTTCACAGCCGCTTTCCACACCCAGGGACACCCGCCGCAGGCCCAGCTCTTTAAGGGCCCTGTACTGGGCGGCGTTTTTGCGAACACCGGTGTAAATGTCTAGGAAAGCATGCAGGCCGCCGGAATCCAGGGCGGGCCTGACGTCGGAGGCGGACCGCACTATCTCCAGCAATTCGATCAGGCGCTCCTGTGAGATGGCCAGGGCGTTGGCGTCACCCAGAAAAACGGAGTTGCGGTAGGAAATTCCGGCGCCCAGAAAAGACACCACCCGGTCGATGTGCCGGCGGAATTCGTCCGGGTCGCGAACCATGAATGGCTTATCGCGATAAAGTGTGCAGAAGGTGCAGCGGTTGTAGGTGCAGCCATCGGTTGCCTGGAGCACCAGCGCCCGGTATTGATCAGGCGGCAGTATTGGCACGTGTCCATAGATCTGGTGAAACTCGCTGGCGCTGTCTTGCAAATGTTCATAGGAATATCCCGCGATCCGGCGGAAAACTGCCGCCGTTTCCGGGCAGCTCTCCCGGCTAGCCTGATCTTCCAGCAGTAGCGCTACCTGTGAGCGATACTTCTCCACTAATTCCCGGGCTTGCCAAGGGGTGAGAAGCTGCTGTTGCAGGTCAGTCCCCAGCGGGGTTTCAGTCCGCCAGCGCTTCTGGATGGAATTGTCCAGCCCCCGGCGCAGGTGAGTGCCGTCCTGATACATCCCCAATAGCCGGCCCGCCAGGTCGTAGGTCACCAATTCCCGCTGGGTGAAGGAGATAGTCACCGCAGTGGGCTTGTGGCTCACCACCACCAGCCGATTTCGAAGTTTCCAGTTCCATAGCGCCATGGGTGAAATATAGGGTGGCGGCCCAGTATATGCAGCAGTATTTTCCTGCTCTTAATCCGCCAGATGGGGAGTCCGGATTGCTGACACTTGAAAAGCTATTGATCGGCGACCAGGTCATTGTGCTCGATGGGGCGCTGGGCACCGAGCTGCTCCGCCGCAAGGTGGAGTTGTCGCTGCCCCTATGGTCCGCCGCCGCCCTGGGCACTGCGCCCGAGACCGTTGGCCTGATCCACCGCGAATACCGCAACGCCGGGGCAGCGATCATCACCGCCGGTACCTTTCGCACAACCACCTATACCTACCGGTTGGCGGGATTTGATGAACTGGAAGCCACCGACCGTGCCCGGGCAGCCACTTTTGAGGCGCTGTCGTTGGCCCGTGAGGCCGCCGCCGGGGTGGCGCTAGTGGCCGGCTCGCTGGCGCCGGTAGGGGATTGTTACGCCGTCGAGGATTATCCCGGTCGTGAGGTGGCCCGCCATACCTACCGGGAGCTCTCCGGGTGGTTAGCCGAGGCCGGGGCCGACCTGGCCCTGGTGGAAACCCAGATCAACTTAGAAGAGGCGCTGCTGGCGCTGGAAGCCGCCACGGTTGCGGGGTTGCCGGCCCTGGTTTCATTCCTGGTGGACAAGCAAATGTGTCTGTGGGCCGGTACTCCGTTGAACGAAGCCATCCGGGCTGTCCACGACCAGGGTGCCCTGGGCGTGTTGGTAAACTGTGTCACCCTCGACATCGCCCAAAAGGCCGCCGAACAGCTGGCCGCACACACTTCCTTGCCGTTTGGGTTGTATGCCAATGCCGGCCGCAGCCACCCTGCGGTGGACGGGACCATCACCCGTCTGTATCCCGATGAACAATTCGTGGCCGCCAGCCTGGACTGGGTGCAGCTGGGAGCCCGCCTGGTTGGCGGTTGCTGCGGTACCACTCCCGCTACCATTCGTCTGTTGCACCGGCGACTCGGTGAACTTGCCCCCGACAGTACAAAGTTGTAACCTACAAGTATGCAATCGGCGGAGATTTTACTCGACTTGGCGGCTCAGTTGCAGGCCCTGATTCGGCTGGTGGCCCGCCCCTGGCGGCTCAGTTCCACCCAGGCGCTGATCCTTTTTACCCTCCCACTAGACGGGATCCCCCACTCGGACCTGGCACGCCGGCTGGGACTGGATGCCAGCACCATTACCCGCGTGGTGGTCAAGATGCAAACAGCCGGGCTGGTGGAACGGCTACGGTCGGCGGATGACCGCCGGGTGTTCCTGGTGACACCTACCGACCGGGGCCGAAAATTACGCCGCAGTTTGCAGGACCGCTGGGAGCAGGAAATCCGCACCGTGCTGGAAGGGATGGATACTGAGCACCGGGAATCGCTGGATGAGCACCTGGAAGAACTGAGCTGGCTGCTACTCAGGAACCGCAGTTGACCGGCGGCTCTATGGAACCATGATTATCAGTTCATAATAGTGGAAACTACCAAAATGCTACAGGTTATCATCTCCACCTACCGCTGGATCCTGGGGTACGCCGTTTTCTTTCTGGGCGCACCGCTATTGATCATCGTCACCTTTCTCCCGCCGGAGAGGTTGCGCTATCGGGCGGCCACCTGGTTTTCCCGCTCCGTCCTGTTCGCTTTAGGCGCCCGTTTGAAGATTGAAGGCCGGATTCCCACCGACCGGGCCTATATCTTCATGGCCAACCATGCCAGCTTCGCCGATGTGTTCATCCTGGCGGCCGTCATGCGGCGCTCTTTCACCGGCATCATGGCCACCGAGTCCTTCCGCTATCCGCTGTGGGGCGCATTGGCCAGGCGTTTCCGGGTCATATCGATCCGCCGCCAGGATCGGGCCTCGGCTATCGCCTCCATGGGTATTGCCGAACGGCTGTTGCAGGACGGCCTGAGCGTGGTGATGCTGCCCGAAGGCACCCGCACCATCACCGGCCGGATGGGTCCCCTCAAAAAAGGCGGCTTCCACATGGCCCTCAATACCGGCGCCCCCATACAAGTCATCGGCATCGAAGGGGCCTTCCGCTTCAAACGCAAGACCTCCAGCCTGCTGCGGCCGGGTCCCATCACCGTGCGTTTTGGCAAGCTGATACCCCCGGAGCGCCACAAAGACATGTCGTTGGAGGAAGTGATGGCCGAGGTGCGGGAGGAGCTGCTGGTGCTCTCGGGGGAGGTGGCCGGGCATTGAGTTGAGCGCGGCAATTGCTGGTTGTTGCTGCCGATCCCCTCCAGCATCTACATTGTCCGTTCGATGACATCGGAGAAAGCAAGGTCCATCAAGATGGTGCTGCTTGAGTAGGGGCGCTATCACTAGTCATAGGTTCAATGGTACAGGGTATGAAGTGAATTAAACTTTGGAAATGCGGAATATATCTCATTGTTTCGACCTTTAAGTGTCCAAAAGGCTCTGATACGTTTCAGTAAAATGATTTTCAGTAAGGCGTCGTTCCATCAGAAGGAAGAAATTGGAGGCAGAAGGAAGGGGCAAGGAGGAGTTCTCAGTTCCCAGGCATTCTATAAAAAGAGGAAAACAGGGGACAGGCAATAGGATAAAGTCAAAAACCAGGCAGCTCAACACACTTAAATATTGACTGTAAATCCTTGTGGTTCAACTATTAGAGGCCAAGATTGAAGTCCGTTAGGTAGAGCACATTTTGGACAGTGAGCCCCCCCCCAAAAAACTTGCCATCGGCTCAGCCGGGCAGTACATTCGGATAAGTACTTATATAAGTACTTATACTTGTAGAGTGCACTAGAATCGGCATGACCCCCAAAGAGATATTAGATAGGATTCCGGATCTAACACGTGACCAACTGGCTTACTATGCTAAGTCTGGCTACGTACACCCGCAAAGACTTCGGAGAGGTAAGAATGAATATGCCGAGTACTCTGATGATGATTTTCTTGTAATTCAGATAGCTTTCAACTACATTTCTCGGTACGGGACGACTCCTAAACTTGCATTTGCCAAAGCCAAAGGTGCTCTAAGTGAACCAGAATTTACATTTAACCGGAAATGAAACTTCCATGAATGCAGACAAGGCTAGATTGCTCAGCATCCTGAAGGAAAAATCCGTGTCTTATGGCAACGTCACTTTATCCTCAAGAAAGTCAAGTAAATATTATATTGATGCTAAGGAAACAACGTATGATGCTGAAGGTGTCTATCTAACGGGAAAATTGATATATGATCTTATACGGAAGAAAAATGAAGGTATTACTGCCGTTGGTGGTCTTACTATGGGAGCGGACCCAATAGTAGTGTCAACTATTATTGCTGCCATGAATGCCAATTATCAACTTAATGGATTTTCAGTACGGAAGGACCGGAAGTCACACGGACAAAGGAAGTTGATAGAAGGGAATCTTACCAAGGGTGAAAAGGTTGTTATTGTTGATGATGTCATAACTACTGGACGTTCCACTATTAGGGCAATTAAAGAAGTTGAGGAATATGGGTGTGAAATAGTCCTTGTTGTTGTGTTGGTAGATCGGTGTGAGGGGGGGGCGAAGAAGATCAAGCAGAAAGGGCATGAAATCACATCGCTCTTTAAAATTAGTGATGTAGTTAAATCGGAAGCATTAAAAGGGGTGAAACTATATGAAATCACTGAAGGTAGAGATCAGTCAGTTGATGCAGAAGGGATTCTACAAGAAGAATATACTTGACCTGCTGAAGGTGTGTGAAAGATCTCTATGGGAGAGGAAAGATGTGTTTGTTATTTTCACAATAAAAGCCTTGCTCAGTGATATGCTCCCCTACTTTGATGGCCCTCTTGACGTTGGTGATGCTAATATGCTGACCAAGGGGCTTCAGAAAGAAATAGTCAATATTCTTACTAGCGAAGATCCCGTTGCAGCAGAGACGTTAGAAGGATTAGTGCTGTTGTATCATTTAAATAAGAAAAGTTTTCCAGCTTAAGAGTACCTATTACCATAACAGGACTTCATGGTGGGTTGGGCTACCTAAAGACCCCCACCATTATAACACCTCTATATAATAATCGGCGAGCGCCGCGACCCAGGCTCCCTCCCAATTCCGAAGCACCCACCATTAGTTGGGCACTCCCGTGTGCAGCCGGCCGGACAGCATACTATCCAGCCCCTCAATACCTGATCATAGATTAAAGAGGTAGCTAGCCTTCAGCATGAACACATTCTCGGCGTCCGCTGCAAAGAGCTGCCCCATGTCCCGGCCGTAGTTGAAATCCCCGTTTGCCAGCCCCTGGCTCATGTTGCGGGACCAGACCAGGTAGATAGCCGAACCGGTCTGGTATTCCCAGCGGACCACCAGGTTGGAGTTGAACTGCCGGTAATTAAAGTCCCGCTCCTCGGGGAGCTCGAAGTCGGTCTGGCCATCGCCGTCAATGTCAAAGGTGTTGGGTTGGCCGTCGTAATCGGTTTCCTCCGGCGTAAATATGTGGAAGCGGTCATCAAAGTCCTTCGCTCTGGTTTTGTTTTCCAACACCAGCTTCTCCTTACTGAATTTGCCGGCAGTGACAAAAGGTGAGCCGTAGAATTGTATCGACAGCGTGGGACTCAGTGTCAGGTCGAAGCGCAGGGTGGTTGACACCGTAGTCTGGTCCAGTGCCGCCATGATGAATCTCTCTTCGCCGGTCCGCATGTCCACCGTAGGCCCAAAATCAGCCCAGGTGGACCAGGAGTCGTTGAAAACGTTCAATCCTGCCGAGGTCGTGAGGGTGAAATAGTCCGTGGGGCGCCAGGTCAGGCTGGGATCGATCCCGTACCATTCCATCCTGGCATCAGGTTGGCCGCCGCGATAACCGGAAACCGAAAACGACCAATCCTTACGTTGATCACTACCCACGAACAGCCAAATGTTCCGGGCGAAATCGGTTCGCATGGCCGGTCCGCCCCACAGGGCTGTCAGATGCAGAACCGGCAAGTTGGTGTTCAGACCACCGCCCAGGCTCCAATAATTGAGCAGGGTTAAATTGCCATTGATATTGCCTCCCAGCTCGGTCAGCTCCTCCGGACCGGCAAAGGTAAAGCCCGACCAGGCGTTGAAATTGAGACTCCAGGAGCGAATCAGATCGCCCGGCTGGTCCTCCCGCCGCTGCACCCAGATAAACTGCGTCCGGCGGTCGACGCTGCGGTGGTAGCCCAGGTCGTTGGCGTCGAACCCCGGTGAGTAAGTGAGCTCGCCCACAGCTCCCCGCCACTGTTCGCCCCGTACCTTCGATAGCACCACTTTGTGCATATAGCCGGCCAGTCCGCTGGCCAGCGTATCGACGCTCAAGTGCCGGGCGTCGGGCCGCTGGAAATAGTGGATGGAACCCTCCTGCCTGCCGGTGATGGCTTCCCGGCTCCCCAGCACATTGGTGGCGGCGATGGTCACCTGCACATCGTAAGTATCGTCGCTGAACAGGTGCCGCAGGTCGATACCGCCGGCATATGCGCCGGTGGGCAGAAAATTCAACTGTTCGTCCTCGATGCGCCGGTTGGTGGCCGTCAGAATCCCACCCACCGTGGTTTTCCCCTGCCGGAAATCCTGCTGTAGCCGGGTCATAAAATAATTGGTCAACGGCTCTACGGTTTCGTGGCCGGTAGGCTGGTCCTCAAATCGGATGGTCGCCTGCTCCCTGGCCGTGACGGCATTCAGGACGCCGATTGATAAGCCTGAAGAGGTCTTGCCACTGAGCTTGGCGGCGGCCAGTATGGTGGTTGAAGTAGGCTGATCCACAAATCCATCGGTGTCCGGGGAATTGTGGGGAGTGCGGCCGATCCGCCGGGGATAGAACAGCGCATTTCTGCCCTGGCCCCCGTCACCGAACCCCAGTGGGAAAGCGAAAATATTTCCCCCCTCCACAAAGAGGGGCCTTTTCTCGGCGTAAAAGGTCTCAAAAGCGGTCAAGTTAAGATTGGCCGGGTCAGCCTCCACCTGGCCGAAATCGGGGTTCACCGCCAGATCCAATGTGAGATTGTTAGTTAATCCCAGCTTGATATCCGCCCCCAGGTTGGATGCCAGGTTATAGTTCTCAGGGTGTACCGCAGTCATATATTCTGATGCTTGGGAGTACTGTCCGGTAGTGTAGGGCGACAGGTAGAATCGGCGCTGGCGGGGAATATCCTTCAGCCCGGTCAGCCGGCCGTAATGGCGAACGTAGCCATCCTCTTTCTTAGCCCAGTAGTTCCAATATAGATTTTCATTTTTGCGTGAAATGAAGCGATTGACCTGCAGCCCCCAGGTCTGGACCTCGCTGCCCGAGAAGCGCAGTTCGCGCAGGGGGATCTGGAATTCCGCCGTCCAGCCATCCGCGGCGATGGTGGCCTGGCCTTCCCAGATGGCGTCCCAGTTGAGGTCCTGCAAAGCATCATCGTAACGGCGCAAATCCCGTTTCACCCCTTGCGGGTTCAGCCAAAACTCGAACGCGGTGCGGTAATCACCATAGCTATCGAAGGATACGCTCACCCAGTCGCTGGGTGTTTCCTCGTCACGGCGACTGAGGATACTGCGGATTCCCGCCGGCTGGGAATCAAAGGCCTTGATGGCTACGTATAAATATTCATCATCATAGAGTATGGCGAACTCGGTCAGCTCGGTGGCGGGCTCCCCCTCCAGCGGATCACGCTGCACGAAGTTGGATTTAAAGATAACATCCTGCCAGGCCTCTTCATCGATGCGGCCGTCGATATGAATTTGATGCGCCGCTATTCGTAGCGCCTTGACCGAACGGGGCCGCTCAAGATCTACCCGGTCCAGTTTGCCCCCCAAAAGTATTCCGGTGGACATCAGCAGCACGGCAATATTTCTACCTGACATGAAACCCCTCATGGTAAACTTAATGGTTGGACGTTGATTTGACGCACCGGCAGGCGGAAAGGTTGTCAGGCTTGGTGCCCGGCGGATAAATTTTCTCGATAAATCACAATTTGCCTGACCGGGCTATCTGCCGGTGGCATACCGCTCCGGCGAATCAAAAAAAGGGGCGCTTTGGGCGCCCCTTTTAGATCTGCCGGGTAAAATCCGGGCCTAGCCTTTGAGCGTGAAGTTCACCGGGATGGAAATCCAAACCCCCACGGGGCGGTCCCGCTGCTTGGCTGGCGTGAACATGGTACGCCTGATGGCCTCCACGGCCGCCTCGTCCAGTCCGGTGTTCGGGATTCCCTTCAGAATTACTGTCTCGGTCACCTTCCCCTTTTTGTTCACAAACGCCTGCACGATCACCGTGCCTTCGATACCAGCCTCCTGGGCAATGGGCGGATAGCGCACATTGCGCTGGATAGCCGCGTAACCGCCGATGGGCTCCGGCCTTTCGTCATAGGGAATAAAGCGCACGGTGGGGCCTTCATCGGGCGGCGGCGGCGGAGCATCCCAATCGAAGTCATCCAGATCGGTCTCTTCAATGGTGATGTCCTCGGCGATATCCTCGTCCTCCGACTCCACCGGAATCGAAGGGCGTGAAGGGGGCGGCGGCGCCTCGAACTGCTGGGTTGGCGGGATCTCAATCGTCTCCACCACTTCGCTAAATTTCTTCTGCGCCTGCCCAGCGCCCCGTTGGAAACGGGGCACGGCGTAAAAAATCAAAGCCACCGTGGCCACCGTACCGATCAGGATCCAGCGTACCCTAATTGGGTAGCCCAACATAAAGCGATCCTCTGGTACCGGCATGACTAATTCACTCTTGTTCTGGCGGAATAATTCACCTTGAGCGCATTGGCATTGCGCAATTCCTGGTGTAGATCGGTTATGATTCTCATGGTAGTCTCTTTGTCGGCCTTCAACGAGGTGATCAGCTTGGGATTCTCGGCCAGCTTGGCATAGATCACGTGCCGGACCGCCGACATGGGCACCCGTTTGTCATCAATCGATACCAGGCCCACCTTGTTCACCCACAGGTGAGCGGTGTTGCGCTTGCTCTTCAGCTTTTCAATTTTCGTAGCACTGGGCAAGGCAATCGGTAGCCCTTCATACTCCCTCAACACGGTGGTCACCATGAAAAACACCAGCAGCATAAAGATGATATCGGGCATGGAAGCCGTCGAGATTTCCGACTTGGGTTTGTTGCGGACAGAAAATTTCATCTAGGGCAGGTATCTCCTTCGAAGGACTCTAACGGTCCGGCTCCGCAATCGAAATCCGGGTAGCCCGGGCCTGTTTGAGCTGATCCAGCACATCAATGAAGGCCTGGTGCTTAGTCTGCGGATGGGTTTTTACCGAAACGATCAGCTTGTCATTGCGGGCCAGCATGGTCTTGATCCGCCCCTTCAGCTGGTTTACCGGCACCAGCTCCTCATCCAACAGCACTTGCCCGGCGGCATTGATCAGCACGTTAGTTATATTCTTGGGATTGACCTCCAGCTCCTCGCCGATAGCGGGGAGCACCAGGCCGATGCCCTTGTCCATGCTGATGGTGGTCGTCACCAGAAAGAATACCAGTAATAAGAAAGCGATATCGGCCATGGATGCCGAAGGAATTGGCGTCAGTGTGGCTTTTTTGCGCTTAATCATTCGATGATCGCCATAACAGTCCCTTAGGCCTTGAGATTACCGTCCTTTTCCAGCACCATCATAGTCTCTACCAGTGTCTCGGAGCCTTTCTCCATATTCAGGATATGGCCCTCGATCATATTCAAGGCGAAGTTCTGGAGGAATTGCAGAATAATTGCCACTACCAGCCCGAATGCCGTGGTCAATAGCGCCACCGATATACCTCCGGCCACCACGGAGGGACTGATATCATTGGCCTGCTTAATATCGTCAAAGGCCTTGATCATGCCCACTACCGTGCCCAGGAAGCCCAGCATGGGGGCGGTACTGATGAAAAAGGTGATCCAGGACATGTTTTTCTCCAGGTTGGCCAGCTCGATAGTGCCCCGGTTTTCGATAGCCTTCTCCGCGCTGGATACACCGAGATTGATGTGTTCCAGGGCCGCCATGAATATATTCCCTACCGGTCCGCTGACCCGTTCGCAGATGGCTATGGCGGCTTTCACGCCGGATGTTTTCAGCACCTCCGTGACTTCCCCCGCGAATTCATCTACTTGAATGTTACTTTTAAGCAGGTGCTGGAGTCGTTCGACAGCAAACGCAATTCCGGCTATCCCGCATAGTAAAATAGGCCACATGAAGCTGCCGCCTTGGAGAAAATAGTCAACCATTTAACCTAGACCTCCTTGTGAATTCCAGTTTTGAATGGGAAACCGGCCAGAAAAATATTAAGCCAATTCTTTGCCGACTTACCTTCAGGCCTTTAATATTAATTCGGAAAGCCTCCTATTGCAAGCCCGATAGAAGGCCGGCCTGATCAAAAAGCTCCAGCGCCTGCTGTACCTGGTTGTCCACTTGCAAGCGCAGCAGGTACAAAGCTTGCCGATTCCAATTCTGGCCGGCGATCTCACTGGCCACACGGTTGGCTAGATAATCCCAATCCTCCTCCAGGGCCGCGTCATCAAGCTCCAGCCCCTTGGCCCGCAGCCAGGCCGCCATTCGCTCGCGCTCTTCCGCCCCTGGCCGGTATTCACGAACAAAGGTGTCCAGATCGGGATACTTTCCTTTAATCTCCAAAGCGGCCATCTCGGCATACTGGAAAAAGAGCCGCTCGGGATTGTTCATCAATCGCAGTGATTGTTCCGTCAAATCCAGATCGAAAGTGATCCGCACGTCGGGAAAAATGCCGCCGCCGCCGTAGACTGTCCGGCCCGAGCGGGTGTAGTATCGCGGCAGGGTGTCCCTGATGGAATCCTGCACCTGTGGATCTTCCGAGCGGGACATCAGATCGTGGTAATACTGTTCCCTGCCCTCGCCGTAGGGCCGCTGGATCAGTCGCCCGCTGGGTGTATAGTAGCGCCCCACCGTTACCCGCAATGCCGAACCGTCGCTCAGCCGCCATTGCCGCTGGACCAGTCCTTTGCCGAAGCTGGTCTCACCAACAATCAGGCCCCGGTCCAGGTCCTGCAGGGCGCCGGCCACTATCTCGCTGGCGCTGGCTGTCCCCCGGTTAATCAGCATGATGATCGGATAGGAGGGGTGCGTTCCTTCCCGGCTGGCCCGATGCACCTGGTTGATGCTGGGGTGGCGGCCCTTGGTGAATACCAGGGTGTCATCCTGGGCGATGAACAGATCCAGCACCTGGACCGCCTGTTCAAGATAGCCGCCGCCATTGTTGCGCAGGTCCAGCAGCAACCTGGTCATCCCCTGGCCCTCCAGCTCCTCCAGGGCCAGTTCCACTTCGTTGGCGGTCGTGCTGGAGAATCGGTTGATCAGGATATAGCCGGTGCGCTCGTCCAGCATGATGGCAGCCAGCACACTATATATGGGGATATCGTCGCGGATAATGGTAAAAGGAAGCAGTTTCTCTTGCCCTGCCCGGCGCACCTTGATGTTCACCGAGGTGCCCTTTTCCCCGCGCAGGGTCTGAACCACCTGGGCCTGGCTGAACTTGTACGCCGACTGGCCATCGATCTCCACGATCTTATCGCCCGGTCGCAGACCAACGTGTTCCGATGGACTGCCCACCACCGGCGCGATGACCGTTATCCAGTTGCCAATGATATCGAACTCAATGCCGATCCCCTGGAAGCGGCCCACGAAACGTTCGTTGATCGCTTCGAACTGATCCTTGGGAATGTAGGTGGAATGAGGATCCAGCCGCTCCAACAAACCGTTGAAGGCCCCCTCGAAAACGTCGTCCCATTCCACCGGATCCACGTAGTTATCGTTCACCAGCCGGATGATCTCCTGGAGGGCATTCAGTTTCTGGTAAAGATCGTCGGTGCTGCCGGCCGGCGACGGTTTGGCGCTGGACCCGGCCAGAATCAAAAAGCCGCCGGCCACGAGCCCCATGCTGATCCACAATCCGCGCCGCTGCGTCACGCTAAATCCCCAAATAGAGCATTACCCGCACGGCCACGGCGTTAAAGTTGCCTGCGCTGGGTGCTACGATTTTCTGGAAATCGTTCATGGACCACCGGTTAGCCGGCAGGGTGCCGATCTGGTAACCGGCGCTCATACGCAAGCCGGCCCGGTCGAGAAACTGGAGCTTCACCGCTACGTAGGGCTGGAATGAAAAAAAAGTGCCCGATAGCGCCACGATAGTGTTGGTGGTATCGGTCCCATCGAATTGGCCGGCCCAACTGGGCGATCCGGTCGTGTGAGCGAACTGAATGATGCTCCGGCTGTAGCCGAACAGGGAACCGGCGGCTATCTCCAGGTTGCTGAACAGCGGAATCACAAATTCAATCGAGGCGTTTCCAGTCATCAGGGTCAATTTCAAATCCACAGTTTCCTGGGTGGCGCTATCCACCCGGGTGACGCTGTTACTGCCCAGCCCCACATAGGCGCCCACCCGCCAGTTGCCGGTGATGTTCCCGAAACCTTCGACTCCGTGCAGCACCAGCATGGTTCCCAGAGGGCTCAGGTCGTCGAAATTCAGACCGGAGGTATCCAGCAGCCCGGTAGAAGTGTCATCCTCTCCCGCTATATTGAATGGGAAGGCCTGGGCCACATCCAGCATCAGGAAGGTGGGTGTATACCCGATGCCGCCCCCGAGGTACGACTCCGAAGGGTATTCGATGTCTCTCTGAGCGAGTAGGCTGGACAGCAGCCCCATTGTAATCATGAATGGCAACAGACGCTTAACCATGAAGGTACTCCCGAACAAAGACAGTATTGATTCTTCTACTGGCAGATTCAACAGCCTCACCATCCGCCCAATGGTTGAAAACAGCAAACGGCGCTAAGTTGCAATATAAGTCGCTTTGCGGCACCCAACAATACTAAAATCAACGTAAAATACGAGCTAACCTTTTCTCTTGCAATAACCACCTAACCCGTCTATATTTTTCGCGTTGAATCTAGGCCGGTTATATATGGCTTCGTTGGGGCGTATTATAAACTACTGTTTGCCACAATAATAACGTTGAGTCTCAAACCGCAGACCTCACCCCTATTTTACAACCTGTTGCTGGCTGTCGTCGCCCTGTCGGGTCACCTCTCTGGTGAGGTGACCATCACCTCCTTGGGGAATCAGGGCGAATCGATCCGGGTATTGGGGGGCGGCTGGGACTATTACCGAAACGGCCGGCCTGAAGTGCTGGCTGTGCGCAGCTATCCTGACGCCGCCGCGCCCGATGAGTTGATTTACCTGGAGCTGACCGCTGCTGCCCCCGTGATACTGTGGAGTTACCGCCCGTCCGCTGAAGGAGTACGGCTGGTGGACGCCAAGATCGCCGACCTGGGCGGCAACGGCACCCCGGAGCTGGTAGTCCTGTTGCACCACGAGGCGCTAACCGATAATGCCTCACCCGATTGGCTGGTCTTTTTTACCTGGGACGCCACTGCCGAGAAGTTCAATACCGAACCGGGCTACCGCTGGAACTATCGCGGCAAGGGAGTTTCTTATTTGCGCCCTACCGGTCTTACGGTTTCGGACCTGGATAACGATGGCAACGACGAATTGGTCATCACCGTGGGTAGCCCGGACCGCATGGTGCTGGTGGCTGATTGGCGCCGCCGGCGGCTGAGGGCCTCCAGCGAATTCCGCCCGCAACCCATTATCTCCGGTTCCCGGCCATTCACAGTGGTGGTCGCCGATCTCAACGGTGATGTGCGCCGGGATCTGTTGATTATCGGGCAGGGCGAGCGTCCCCAATTGATCGCCCTGATAAATGGCCGCGGGGGCTTCAACGAGGTGGTCATCACCGATCCGCTCTCCGGGCCGGTGCTAGCTGAGGCCATTGCCACCGGCGATCTGGACGGTGATGGCCAGGAGGAGGTAGTCCTGCCGCATTCCGACGGCTCGCTGACATTGGTGAGCATGGCAGGTCCCCGGCTGCGCGCCACCCGCCTGGACACCGTACCCGGCGGGTTGTTGGACCTGGCGATTGTAGATGTCGATGGGGATGGAAGCGCTGACCTGCTCTATCTGTTACCCGATGGCTCCTTGGTCTTCCGCGACGCTCGATTTTCAGCGCCTTTAAGTCCGGCACTGATTATGTCTCAAATGCCCGCCGGCGTAGCGCCGCCCGACAGCTACCATTCTCTCACTATAATTACTGGAATCGGCGACCGGCCCGGCCAACTTTTGCTGTCGGCCGCCTCTGCCGCCGGTCCCGCCTTGATAATTGCCGATCTGCCTTCAGGTCCATTTCCACCCGCCGCCGAACCGTCAGTAGCGCTCGCGGACCTGCCCGCAGCCACAATCCCTCCTCAGGTGGCGGCCGGGGAGTTGTCGGCCCTGCCGTTGGTGGCGCCGCCACTGGCCGTTGCAGCAGCCACGCCGCCGGTAGTTGCCCTGGAGCCGGAAGTTCCGCAAGTGGGGGGGGATGTCTATTTCCAGGATAGGAGACTGCCGCCGGACCCCCGGGCTCTGCCACCCCATCGGACCCCTGACGTCTTGCTGTATGCCGGTGACGAATTCACCCGCAATGTGTTGGGCGACAGGACCGAGCAGTTTGCCCACTTCCGGTTCTTGCGTAAACCGCCGGGTATGGTTTTCAATTTTCAGCGGCAGGCTATCGTCTGGCAGCCCACTGACCTGCATTTGGGCGCCTGGAACGTGGAATTTGAGATCACCTTCCAGACCGGAGTAAGCTACGAGGACGTGGTCACTGATTCGGCCCAGGACTTCAAGGTGGTGCCGGAACTGGAGGTGGTGCGCGATCAGATGCTGATTTACGTGAACGACAAGCCCCGCATAACCAGCCGGCCCGAGACCGGACGCCTGCTGGCCGGGAACCTGTTCGCTTACCGCATTCAGGTCGATGACCGCAACGCCGATGCCCGCTTGGACTTCCGCCTGGAGTCGGGCCCCGAGGGGATGATCCTGGACCGCAACGGGATCCTCACCTGGCGCACCAACGAGGCCCACCACGACAATTACCAGGTGGTGATCTCGGCCACCGACGGGTTCGACAAGGACGTCCAGACCTTCACCGTCAATGTAAACGCCCAGCTCACCCTCACCTCCACCGCGCCCAATATCGCCCGGGCCCAGAAGCTCTATAACTATGAGGTGACGGTTTTCCAGCCGGGGTCCGAGAAGCAATACACCTATTCGCTGCCCCAGGCCCCTGAAGGGATGACCATCAGCCAGGATGGGATTATCAGCTGGACCCCGACCAAGGCCCAACTGGACACCCACCACTTTCAGGTACGCATCACCGATGGTATATCTGAGGATGTGCAGGGTGGCTGGGTCTACGTGAACGCGCCACCGCGGATCATCGACGCGCCCTCGGCGGCCATGACAATTATGGCCGGTGATACTCTGGAACTCAATTTCAAAGCTGCGGACCCCAACCAGATCAGTAATCTGCAGTGGGTGATTTCCAAAGGGCCTTTGGAAATGAACATCGATTCCACCGGCCGGTTGATCTGGGCCACAACCTTGGATGACCTGGATGCTCACCGCTTTACGGTGGAGCTGGCCGATGGCATGGATAAAACTCCGTTCAGGGGGGTGGTGTTTGTGAACTCGCAGCTCACAATCGAGTCCGCCCCGGTGGACTCGGCGGTGGTGGGGCGAACCTATCTCTACAGGGTGAAAACCCGGGACGACAACCAGGCCACCCTGCTCAAGTTCCGGCGACCCACGGTGATCACCGATCTGGACCATACCCACGGTTACCGGGTCGAGGTTCAGGATGACAAGTTCCGGCGCGACCTGCCCCGTTATATTGCTCGCTTCAAGGAGCGAAAGAATATTTACGTCAACCGGCCAAAACGGCCCCAGGCGGGGGAAACAGCCCGGGCGGCACGGGTGGATCTCAAGGAAGCAGTCATCCATCTGTTTGTGGATAATGAAGACCTGATTGTGATTTTCGTCAGTCCGCTGCCCGGAGCGGTGGACCTGGAGGATGTGCTGTGGGAGTTCTTCGAAGGCGGCCGGGGCCTGATGCCCAAATATCGGGCTCAGCCGGTACCGTTGGTATACTTCAGCCTGCGGGAATTCCCCGACGGCATGACGGTAACCGATGATGGCCTGATCAAGTGGGTGCCCACACCCAACCAGGCCGGGTCACACCAGGTACGGTTGGTCGTTTCCGACGGTTACACCCGGGATGAGCAGGCCTTCGAAGTATATGCCAACTACGCGCCGGCTATTCTTTCCCAACCCGACACTCTGGCCAGTTCGGAGAAGCGCTATAGTTATCAGCTGCAAGTTGACGACCGTAATGAAGATGCCCAGCTCAGCTATCGCCTGATCAAAGCACCGGCCGGCATGCAGGTTGATTCCCGCGGCCGGGTAACCTGGGCCCCCACGGTTGAGCAGCTCAACTGGCATGAGTTTATTGTGGAAGTCTCCGACGGACACGCAACCGACCGTCAGGCCACCACCCTGTTTGTCAACATGCCTCCCCGTCTAATTTCCCGGCCCAAACCGGTGGCCTTGAATAATTATGATTATAGCTATCGCTTGGTGGCTGAGGACCTTAACCATGACCCCATCAAGTATAAGGCTTTAAAGCTGCCCCGCTTTTCCGAGTTCGACGCCCGCACCGGCCTGTTCAAGTGGCGGCCGCGCACTCTGCAAAAGGGGCCCAATGATATCATCTTCGAGATCACCGATTCCCACGGAGGAGTCACACTGCACGAGTTTCAGGTGCACGTTTTCGAGGATCCCAGCCGGGAACGGTTCTTGCTCACCAGCTGGCCCCTGATGATGGCCTTTGCCGGGATCATATTCGTGCTGGGCGTGACGGTTGGCGGTTAATCCGTCAACTGGCGGATCAGAGAAGAGCCGCACCCACCCCTCCCGCTAAACGCGGGGTTCCCCTCCCTCAGCTAGGGAGGGGTGATCTTGCTACAAAAAAGTGGACACAGCGAGAAGTCATATTACCTGTTTGAGCCTCATATTTTCATATTCTACCGGGGATCTGTAGCCCAGGTAAGAATGTTTTCTGC
>JACZSB010000250.1 GCA_022574435.1 Fidelibacterota bacterium | reverse complement strand
ATACCATTTCATTGCCCCGTCATCCCATTTGCGGAGCCGGTCTATTTCCTCCACATAACCTAGTTTGTTTTCAAAATAATCGCCTCCATATCCTGGGACGCCCCTATCAACAAGTATTTTATGGAGTATCCTTAATCGTTTTGCTTGCCCAAAGTTCAATTGTTTTAATTTCCACATCAGGGGATAAACCGCCAGTATTTTTACCAACTTTAAATCGTTGGAACGGGTCCGCTTAATGGCATCTCTATTTTTCTCATATTCTGCTAATTTATCCCTCAATATTTGCTCTTGAAGGCCCAACTCCCTAACTAAATCCAAGTCATCCAAGAGCACCTTAAGTCTATCAATTTTGCTGCCGAATAGTTCTATATGATAGGCCCGTATATTTTGGGCGTATTCCATTCTAAGGTCAGAATCCATTGAGGATAATCCGCCCACAAAAAGACCAAGCTGGTACATTTGAGAAACTATACCGTCCAGGTCGTTTGGGAGATGGGGAGCGGCCAGCGCTTCTAACTGTTTAGGAATAGAAAGCCTTGTTTCATCACTCGGCAATGGTATCCCGAACTTCTTTGCAATTTCGTCCGGTGTTAAAGGTTTTTTGCTCATTCAAGGAAACCGGCATTCTTAAAAGTTGCGCTCCCGTAGTACCGCCAGGATTAAGTTACTTGCCGTATGTTCGCAAGCCTATCATTCCGGTCGTGTCCTGGTGCCAGACAGTCCCCGCGCTTTTTGATGGTAGAGGGCATTTATGTGGTGTATTAAGTGGACGGGTGCATAAAAGTTTACTGCGCGCGTTCGGGGGGCGCTAATAACCGTAGACAAGGAAGATCGCCGCTAGTAATGTGCCCGCTGCGGCCCAGCCATTAAATGCTGGACCTCGTTTTTCCTTGGCTCCCTTTATATACCCCTCTTCAAAGTCTCTCCTTTGATATGTGGAGAGGCCCCTCAAATAATGAGAGGGAACGCTGGGTTCAAGAGAATGAAGTATTAATGCCCCGATTCCCCAGCCGATAAACCCTCCTAGAACCCCGGCCGTAAACCCCCGAATAGAGACAGGCCCCGTGTCGTAGTTGCTTTCTGCGGCAATAAGTCCTTCGTAGAAATAATCAATCTCCCTAACCTGCTGCTCTAATTTGGGTGCGGAGTCCTCACCTGGAATGACTTGGCTAGAATCTGGCGGTGTGACGGTTGTTCCGTCTAGAAGGACGATCCTATCAATTAGTTTTAGTGGAATCTTTTGCTCAATATACTGGGGCGGTTTCCCGGCACCTTTAATCACAACAACGGCATACCCCCCTTGGATTTCGATGAATTTAACCTCATACTCGGTGCCTGCTTTTAGTATCAGGATATCCTGACCGATCGCTAGCGAACCGGTTAGGAGAATCCACAGTAGAACGCGTTTCATGGTTTGATATCCTTAATTAGTTGCTTGGAATAAAAATAGGCCACTCGCCGGTAGAAGTCAAGAAATACCACTGTCACAATCCCAGTCAATAAGATGACTTAGCACCGATGGGGGTGATACCCCCCGGCTCGTCGGACAATGTGGGAGGCGTCAAGGGAAAATCGAGACCCAACTAAGCAAGATGCTGGCGACGATACCGCTGAATGAATTGTTGAAGCGATAACAAGACTTCTGGTCAAGAACGGAGTGATCTCGAAAGACGAATTACTGGAGGAAGTTAAAGCATTGAACGCCGAGCAGGACCAAAAGGCTAGTGGTATGGGGCCGCATGGTCTCTGACTGCGAAGCCCCCGCGCCCTTATATAGAACCCCCCCCCACTTAACACCATATCCCACTAGTTTGAAAATTTGTCGCAAATGAGAGCGGGCTTTATATATAGCAAAACCGACTCCCCCTCCGGCTTTTCGAGTTCGGGATTTTTCGTTGGCAAGTTTGGGATTGTTTTCTGACCCCGTATCCGGTTCCGTATCCGGTTAGCAGTGCGGTTGATTGCGGTTCATTGCGGTAGTTTAGAGCAGTGGCGGGGGCAGGGTAGCCCGACGCTTCGCGGTGTTTGTCGACGGTAAAGGTGTTGTGCGCCATGAAGGAATCGAACCTTCAACCTTCGGATTAAGAGTCCGCTGCTCTACCACTTGAGCTAATGGCGCGCACAGCGGGCAAATTTACCACTGGGAGTCGCCGGAAAAAAGCCGGCGGGCAAGGGAGATTCATTGGTTTAGCTCAGGATGACTGTGCGGGTCGTTTCAGCAAATCCAAACATCTACTGAAGATCAGGACAGGCCCTGCGGTATCATTAGATACTATTTCAGCAGAATCATTTTCATAGTCTGTGCCCAATCTGGAGTGGTCAACTTGGCGATATAGATGCCCGAGGCCACTTTCCGACCAGCCCGGTCCTTCCCATTCCAGCTTGTCTTGTGGTAGCCAGGACTCAATACTTCATCCACCAGTCGTACAACCTCCTGACCAACTATGTCATAAACCAGCAACACGGTCTTGGCCGACCTGGGCAACTCGAACCTGATCGTCGTAACGGGATTGAACGGGTTGGGGTAATTGGGGTGCAGGGCGTATTCCTCCGGCAGGTTCGCCGGCCCATCGGCTGCTAGGGGGCCACCAACTCCGATCTGCATCGTCCGGCTGATAAGCATCAACTGGTCCGCTCCCGGATTGGATATCTCACAATGGTAAACACCGGCATCTGATACTGTTGCGTTGCTGATGGTGTAGAAATTTGTAGTCGATTGGTTCAATTCCACATTAAAGCCGCGTTTCCAGGTATAAAGATTGCCCACGCCGCCCACGTCAACCGACAGGGTGATAGAAGCTCCCACATCGATGATGGTATCCAGTGCGGTTCCCACGCTATCTTGAGGTGCATATTGAATATAGCCGATGGACAGCCCCAAGAGAGGGATCACATCCTCGAAAGTAAGCTGGTTATTGTCAACCAGGAATAATGACAGGGAACTCATGGGACTGAAGTCAGGCAAGGAGTCCAGTTGATTAAAACTGAGTGACAGACTTTCCAAGCCAGTGAGGTTTGAGATTTCAGGAGGCAGCGAGGTGAACTCATTAGAGCCCAACTCCAAATTTGTCAAACTGATAAGACCACTGATTTGCGCAGGTATAGGTCCGCTTAGATTGTTGATCTGCAGATATAAATAGATGCAGCTGGTCAGATTGCCGATCTCCGGGGGCAATGTGCCGGACAATTTGTTGGCATTCAGATATAGGTTATCCAAGCGAGTGAGCTTACCGATCTCCCCCGGGATCGGGCCAGTCAGCTGATTATCGGACAGGTTCAGCCACGTCAAGCTGGTATCGTTACCAATTTCAGGCGGAATAGAACCGGTGAGCTGATTCGAACTGAGGGAGAGAGTTATGAGGCTGGTTAGATTCCCAATACCAGGCGGGATTGTATCGCTCAAGGCATTTTCCCAGGCGCTGAAGCGGGTCAGGTTAACCAGATTGCCGATCTCACCGGGGATCGCGCCGGTCAGTTGGTTGCCCTCCAGCATAAGGTAGGATAACCCCACAAGGTTTCCGATGGAAGACGGGATTGAGCCTGTCAGCTGATTGCCGACCAGGGAAATTGTCCCAAGATTGGTAAGATTACCGATTTCGGTGGGGATCGGCCCCGATATCTGACTGTTGATAATGCTCAAATCAGTCAAGCTGGCCAGGTTACCGATTGCCGTGGGGATGCTCCCGGTTAGACTATCGTTACCCAGGTAGAGCAGTTGCAGTGCTGTCAGGTCACCGATCTCGGCGGGAATGGTCCCGGACAGATTATTATCGCGCAGGCGGAGCTCGTCGACCCTTCCATTGCTTATGGTTACGCCGTACCAGGAGGCTAGGGCAGAATCGGGTTCCAGCCAGCCGCTATTGTCGGTCCAGTTGGCGCCACCGGTGCTGTTGTACAGGGCCACCAGGGCCAGGGAGTCCTGCTCGAGGGTCTGGGCTCGAGTCGCTGTGCCCAGGGATAGGGCAATGATTAATCCAGTGAAAGTATGATATAGTCCGCTGCGGTGCATCCGGCGCATGTTGGCCTCTCATAGTGAATAGGATTAAGGGAGAAAAGTATAATAAGAAAAACTGTAGAAATCAATGACTAATGTCACAAACAAGACCGGGGCTTACGTCCTGAATCGTGTCGCGAACCGGGGATGGCCTAGACCAGCCGCGTGCTACTGCCACAGCGCCAGCAGCGGCAGCACCTCCTCCTGGGATGGGGCGGTGGTCACCTCGACGCCGCTCTCATCAATGTAGCAGTCGATCTCGCTGCGAATGCCGAACTCACCCGGCAGGTAGATGCCCGGCTCGATGGAAAAGCCCACCCCGGGTATCAGGGTGCGGTCGTCGCGCACCTCCAGGTGATCGATATTCACACCGGCGCCGTGCACCTGGGTATCGATGGAGTGGCCGGTGCGGTGGGTGAAGTATTCGCCGTAGCCCGCCTGCTCGATCACCTGCCGGCAGGCGTCGTCCACTTCGCCGCCCATGACCGGTTGACCGGCTGCCAGCCGGTCGACAATGAAGGTCACCGCGGTATCGCGCGCCTCACGGACGACATTAAAGACCCGGGCGATTTTCTCAGGCACCTTTTCACCAACGAAACCGGTCCAGGTGATGTCCACAT
>JACZSB010000021.1 GCA_022574435.1 Fidelibacterota bacterium | reverse complement strand
GCATTTAATATTCCTCCACAAGGGCCTCGAGCCCGATTTCACTCGCGTATTATAAATCGGTGGTAGACACAGGCCGGATGCAACACCCGGCCAGGAGAGGAATTTATAATGATAAGCTGTCCGAGGCGCGTATTTTAATGATGGCCTCTGCAGCATATAAAACCAGGGGCGATTTTCACTAATAAAGTGCGCCCGCTGGGCCAGCGCCACAGTCCTGGTGCGGAAATTTTTCGAGTGGGGCCGGGATGAATACCGGGCCTAACTTTGGTTACGACTCCAACTTCTGGCCACGATCAATCCAACTTAAGGGGCGACTAATGGAACACTTTGATAGTAAAACTATTTTGCATTACCGCCCAAACCTGGGACTGGTTGTCCGGGCGATAATCGCCTTGCTTTTGACCCTCAGCATTGATGGTTGCGAACGGGGCCGGGCGCCGGACACGGTTTTCACCGGTGGGGACATCTGGACCGGGGTACCGGGCGCTCCCCGGGCACAGGCCCTGGCTGTCCGGCATGGTGAGCTTTTGATGGTCGGCAGCGATCAGGAGGTGTTGGCCCTGAAGGGTCACGGCACCGAGGTGGTGCCTCTCAAAGGCCGCCCGGTAGTGCCTGGATTCATCGACAATCACACCCATTTCATTCCAGGTGGCCGGCAGCTGGCCAGCGTGAACCTGCGGAATGCGGCTTCACGGGATGATTTTGCCCGCCGGGTCGCTCTCTTCGCCCGGGGACTGCCGGCAGGCCGCTGGATCACCGGCGGTGACTGGGACCACGAGCTCTGGGGTGGAGCACTGCCCCACCGGGCCTGGATTGACGAGGTTACCGGCGACAATCCGGTATTCATCAGCCGCCTGGACGGCCACATGGCCCTGGCTAATAGCCTGGCGTTGGAACTGGACGGTGGCGCCCCCCAACCCACTGGAGGGGATTTATGCCGCTGTAACCCGCCGCACTATCGATGGACGGAACCCGGGCGGCTAGGTGCCGGAGGAAAAGATCACGGTGGAAGAGGCGTTACGATGCTATACGGCCAACAACGCCTATGCCGCATTTTTCGAGCGGCAAAGCGGCACATTGGAAGCGGGCAAGCTGGCCGACTTCGTGGCCCTATCCCGGGACCTGTTCACCATCGACCCGGTGGAAATTCCGTCGGTTGAGGTGGTGCTCACGGTGGTGTGCGGCCGGGTAATGTATGCAGCCCAATAGGCCCGCGCCTGGAGCTGGGACCATGACAAAAAATGCCGGACCTAATGCAGATAGATCTGCCATACCAGGTGGATCAGAAGCGGGTCCGGTGCGGCCCCTGACGCCTCTGTGGTCTTGTATGTCACCGCCAGTTTGAAAAGTGTATCCTGCCAACGCTGGGGGTTGGGAGAGTAGGTTACCACGGCCGTGATGTTACCTACTGCGTCGCCGTCAGCGGCTAGGTCTGGGTCCCAAAAGGCATAACCGGCGCCGATCTCCATGTTATCGTTGATTTTATAGAAACCGCTAAATCCAACACCGGCTAAGGTGCTTTCGGCCGGGCCGGTGCGGTCGAGTACCATTGCCAGGTCCAATTTGCCCCGGACCGCGCCAGCCTGGTAGACCTGCGGCCGGTAATAGGCATAGCCGGTTAGAGAACCCACGTTGACCCGGTTTTGGTTGGGGAGCCCGATGTGCAATCCCGCCTCCACTGCCGACCATTGGTCGATGATCAGCATCAAATCAATCTGGGGCATGATGCCTGCGCCGGTGGTTGAGCTGCTGAAATCGGTATTATAAGGCCTAAGATTCAGTTCACTATCACCATTGGAGGCCATAATCTCATAGCGGAGCAGGTTGGTGCGCCCCAGTGCCACCAGGCCGAATGAACGGCCGTCAGGGCGTTTCACCGCCGAGGACCAATAGCGTCCCACGATGGAGCGTTCGGCGAAATCTATGGCAGTATGGGGGGTGCGGACGCCGGCCTGGCTGCCGGGCCCAATAATACGGCCCATGCGCAAGGTGAAATTATCTCCGAAGGCGTAGTCGATGCGGGCGTTCAGCAGCTTGGAAGAGAGGGCCTCATATTGAATGAAGGCCGAGGCTCTGCCTTGGGTCATGCGCCCCCGCAGGCGGGCCCGCCGGACACCGAAGCCCAGCTGAGCGTTGGTGGAACCGGTGCGGCGATCAACGGTGGAGTGCGCCCAGGTCTGTATGGTAAACTGGAATTCAGGCTGGGCGGTCAGCCCCCCGGCGCCAACCAGGAACATTAGGATTCCCATGAGATGCTTGTGCACAGTACCCATTATAACCTCCTTGAAGGTGAAGCATGCCTCTGGCAGCAACGGGAGAGGGCTACGCGGCCCAACTGCCGCCGACTACCGTTTCAGCAGCCGGGTGATGTTATATCCGGGTAAGTCGAAATTGTAATAAAATCCGGCCGTGATAGTTAATTTTTCAATATCGCCCTCTGTAACCGCATCGGGCTTGGTGGGCTGGAAGCCGGCGTTATCCCACCACAGGCGTCTGACTGCCAGCTCAATCCAAAGCCGGTCCCAGACCCGGCGGGCCATGGTTAGCTCCAGCGACCGGCGGGTCTCGGTTTCGCCGGAGAAACGATCATCTATAATCGTCTGGTATTGGTTGATTAATAAAGAGTCGGTCAATTCCCCCCGCTTGACATAGCCCCACGCCGCCAACCAACGGGAGCCCAGCAGGTCGAAGTCGTAGGCCAGCAGCAGCGACTGGGCATGGGGTCCCATCCAATTTCCTACCGGGTAATTGTGGCTGTAAAAGTCGTTTACGGGGAACTTGTGGCGGTAGACCCGGTGATCGGTCCAGCTGCCCTCGAAAACCAGGCGATCCTGCGGCAGGAGCAGCGAGCGGGCTTCCGCCCCTCCCTGCCAGGCGAACCAATTGCGATTGGCTTTTTTAAAGGTGATCTGCGGGGTCCATTCCGTCATGAGGAATACACCGTACAGGCGCAATTCGGTGGTTGGCTTCCAGGTAAGATCGACGCTGATCTGGGTATTATCCAGGTCACCCAGGTAATGCTGGGCGGACCAGAAAGAGACAAATGGCAGCAGGTAGATGGTTTCGACGCCCCGCTCGCCGTAAACCACCGCCTCATTGAGCGCTAGGGTAAATCCTTTAGGTAGATCGATCTCCAGGCGATGGGCGACCAGGTAGCGGCTGAGGTAAAGTTTCCGGTTGCCATAAACCGGGTCCGAACTGGTACGGTTTGTATCCGGAATATCGCTGCGCAGGTCGGCATGGGTGAAGCGGAAGCGCAGACGCCGGCCCAGGTCCCAGTCAAAGCCGAACTGGGGGTAGGTGGGCGGTTTCTCCGAGATCGTCAGGGAATGTATGCCGGGGGCCCAATTTTGGGAGTATTTGCCCGCCCGGGCCACGAAGCCCCGCGCCCGGTAGGCGATCATCAGGGTAGTGTAATCGGTATCCAGATCGGTGGTATCCCCTTTGACAGGGGCCTGCCATGAAAAGCCCTGTTCAGGCGAGAAGCGGTTTGGTAATTGTCGCAGACCAAAAAACCGCATCAACACCAGCTCGGTGGATAGTTCCCAGCGGCCGAATCGGCCGGTTCCGCGCACACCCCAGCCGGCAAAGCTAATGGGCTGGTCTTTCGCTATCCAGGTGCCCCCATCGGTGCGGTGCATGCCAAAAAATACCGGCTCAATTTTAACGCTGTCCATCAATTGTAAGGTGAGCGGGGAAGCCACCAGCGGCAGGGCGGACAGCCAACAAAAATAGACCAGACGCAAACGCATGCGGAGCTCCTTAATTTGCAGTAAATGCGCGGATACCGGTTACGCCAACCGTTCACCGGGCGCGGCAATGCGCCCATCGGTGTTATCCGTAAACAGGTGAATCTTAACCAATAATGGCCGGGGGAACGTACCGCAAATTGGGAGCTAGCTGACCTCCCCATACAGCAGCATCAAGCAGCCGCTCTGTTGGCACTCCGGATCATTCGGCCTGACCAGCACGGCTGAATCTACTGAAATTACCGGATAGTTGCAGCGCAATCGAGGAGCCAGAAAACCGGATAAAAACCTAAGATAGATGCAGTCAACGCCGGTAATTAGCGGTGGTGCGCCAGCTGCCGGGGGGTTAATTTCCGCCCGCACTTAAAAGCGGCAATTATCATTATCACCGGCATATCGATCCCCGTTGAATAACCCAATTCCTGAAGCGACGGATAATCCTTTGGAACAGCGGCGTCCTCTCCGTATTCTGGTCACTGGGGGCGCCGGTTTTCTAGGTTCACACCTGTGCAGCCGGCTGGTAGAGGCTGGAAGCGACGTCATCTGTCTAGATAATTTCTTTACAGGCCATAAGCGGAACGTCAGCAATCTGCGGGACCGGCACAATTTCGAACTTTTGCGCCACGATATCGTCAATCCTATTTTCCTGGAAGTGGACCGCATCTACAACCTGGCCTGTCCCGCCAGCCCGGTGCACTACCAGTATAACCCGGTCAAAACCATCAAGACATCGGTAATGGGGGCCATCAATGTCCTGGGGCTGGCCAAACGTGTCAAGGCCCGGGTGCTGCAAGCCTCCACCAGCGAGGTTTACGGTGACCCTCGGGAGCATCCCCAAAAGGAGAGCTACTGGGGCCACGTGAATCCCATCGGCAAGCGTTCCTGCTATGACGAGGGCAAGCGCTGTGCCGAGACCCTCTTCTTCGACTACCACCGCCAGAACCGGGTGGAGATAAAAGTGGCCCGTATTTTCAACACCTATGGTCCCAATATGGATCTAAACGATGGCCGGGTGGTAAGCAATTTCATCGTTCAAGCCTTGCAGAACAAACCGCTTACAATTTACGGCGCCGGCGATCAGACCAGAAGTTTCTGCTATGTAGATGATTTAATCACCGGTTTGATCGCCCTGATGGACAGTCCTGAGGAACTGACCGGACCGATTAACCTGGGGAATCCAACGGAGATCACAGTCAGCGGACTGGCTGAGACCATTATCGATCTCACCGGCTCGCGCTCATCAATTGAGCGTCTACCACTGCCCGATGATGATCCGGTGCAGCGTCAGCCTGATATCACGGCAGCAATACGGCACCTGGGATGGGAAGCAAGCACCGAGCTGCAGGACGGGCTAAAACGAACCATCGACTATTTCGAAGCCCAGCTGCACTCCCCGGCGTCGGCCTAGCCCGCAATCAGCCGGGTTACGGGCAGAATAATAACCTCCTTGCATCGCTATTATCCTTAAGCAATCCATTCGAAATATCAGTAAATGCGGCTACTTTTAATGACTTGCACAGCTGGGATTTTATCTATAGATTGGTATATTGCATGGTACAGACCATTGTCTCCGGTGTGATCGGGCATAATCGGCGCTGGGGCCGATCCGATCAATAGGGTTGTCAGAAACGCACACGGTTAAATAATTCGATGGCGCGCAGGAACTCATATTTCCGTCGCAATTGGAGAATTATCTTCACTGCGATTACCTTCGTCATTGACGGAATATTCATCTTTAGCTCCGGGGTGACCACCTGGTGGCTACTGGCCAACTATTACAGTGGGCCGGTACTAGGGCTGAGTGAATCGATGTCGCTGGTGGCCTTTTTCTGGGCCGTCATATCCTTCTTCTCCCTGCTGATAGGCTTGTACCGCCAAGCGTTTTTCGCCCGGTCAAATTATCACTACCTGTTGGCCGCCAAATCCTATGTGTACTCCACCGCCATGATCCTGGCTTCCTTCTACCTGTTGAAGCTAACCTATATTCCCCGCAGCTTTATTGCCCTGTACCTGTTGCTGCTGCCGATGCACTTCCTGGTCGGCCGGGCGATTCTACAATGGATGGCCGGTATGTTCAGCCGGATCGACCTGGGCATTTATAACTCGCTGATCGTTCCCAACGGATCCACCGGCAACAGCATCATTTCGAAGTTTAAATGGTTCCCGGAATTCGGCTACTTCATCAAGGGGTTCCTGGTCCACGAGGGTAATGGCCGGGGGCCAGACGATTTACCGACGGACGGAGGACTGCCTACCTATCCCTTCCAGGACCTGGAGCGGGTAATCATCGAGCAGGACATCGACCGGATTTTCATCCCATCCAACAGCTTCGTGGTCAACGGCTTTCATGAATTGATCGAAACCTGCCAGCGGCATCGTGTCAAGTTGCGGGTGGTTTCTCCAGAAGCCACCAGCCTGCTGCGCATGGCCCGGGTTTACGATATCGCCGGGATCACCCTTTCCGCTCCCCCACATCACAAGTTGAACTTCCTCAAGGCGGTGATTAAGCGCGGTTTCGATCTGGTGGGAGCGGTAACGATCCTGCTCCTTCTGTCACCGATCCTTCTGTTAGCCAGTCTGGCAATCTGGCTGGAATCGGGACGACCGATTTTTTACGGCCAGACTCGTGGCGCCACCAAGGGAGATCCTGGATTCAAGTTCTTCAAGTTCCGTAGTATGGTGAGAGATGCCGAAAATGAACGCGGCCGGCTGACCGACTTGAATGAGACCACTGGGCCGCTGTTCAAGATGAAAAACGACCCCCGGGTCACCAGGGTTGGGCGGATTCTGCGCAAATTCAGTCTGGACGAATTACCCCAGCTGTTCAACGTCATCCGAGGCGAAATGAGCCTGGATGACGTTGAACAGCTGGGGTAATTCGTCTGGACGAATTACCCCAGCTGTTCAACGTCATCCGAGGCGAAATGAGCCTGGTAGGTCCCCGCCCCCTGCCGGTGGAGGATTTCGAACGAGTAGGTATGAGCGACGATTTCTGGGATGCCATCCAGGACCGGGCCCGGGTTAAACCGGGGATGACCGGATTGTGGCAGATCTCCGGCCGGAGCGACGTCGAGTTTAAAGAAATGGTGCTGTTGGACCTTTATTATGTTGAGCACAATTCACTATTATTCGACTTGGAAATCCTGTTCGAAACCATCCCGGCAGTGCTCTTCAGTCGAGGCGCTTATTAACTCACCCGCGTTTTTTGCACAGATTCTCCACCACTTAATATAATCCATAACCAAACAGGACCAGTGTCCAAAACGCATGCGGCTGGCCGCGGGAGCGGTTCAGTCGGATGGTTGCAACATTTCAAGATTGAGTTGGGATGGAGCCGGTTCGGATGGCTAAATTGAATTCCGGCAAATTTCCCATACCCGCTGGGCAACCCTCACAGGCAACTGTTCCTGGGCGATATATTAGCCGGACTTCGGTCAAGAATATGAGTGCCGGCGCAGGCCAAATGATCGCTTATTTCATTTATGCTACTGCAAAAATCTGCTGAGAGGACGATATGCGCATAACCATTATTGGAACCGGCTATGTAGGTTTGGTAACCGGCACCTGTTTCGCCCACATGGGCAACCAGGTGTGCTGCATTGATATCGACCAGGAAAAAATAAATGCCCTTTCCAGAGGCACCCTACCGATTCATGAGCCGGGACTGCAGGAGCTGCTGGACAATAACCTGGAAGAGGGGCGTCTCACCTTTACCACCAGTCTACCGGATGGGATCGATAGCAGCGAGTTTATATTCATCGCGGTGGGCACCCCCATGGGCGAGGACGGCAGCGCCGATCTAAAGCACGTGTTAGCGGTGGCTGAGGAGATCGGCCAGGCCATCAAGGGGTATAAAATCGTTGTCACTAAATCCACCGTGCCGGTGGGTACCGCTGAAAAGGTCAGGAACATAATTCAGAAAGCGATCGATGCCAGGGGACTTGAAATCGAATTCGATGTAGCATCCAACCCTGAATTTCTAAAGGAAGGCAAAGCGGTATCAGATTTTCTCAATCCCGATAGAATTGTTATCGGTACCGATAGCGAGAAGGCTGCCCAACGGTTGCAATTGATGTATGATCCCTTCTGCCGCACCGACCAGAGTCGGATCCTGCTCATGGATATTCCCTCCGCCGAGATGACCAAATATGCGGCCAACGCCATGCTGGCCACCAGGATATCCTTCATGAACGAAATCGCGGCCTTGTGCGAGGCCACCGGGGCCGATGTAGACCAGGTGCGGATCGGCATAGGCAGCGATGACCGGATCGGCCGGCGTTTTCTATTTCCAGGCGTGGGATATGGAGGATCGTGCTTTCCCAAGGATGTGCAATCTTTGATCAGCACCGCCCATCGCAAGGGTGTGAGTCTACTGGTTCTATCGGCTGTCGAAGAAGTTAATCGGGCCCAAAAAGAACTACTGGTCTCCAAAATGAGAGTGTATTACGATGCTCACGAGAACGGCTTGGCGGGAAAAAGCATTGCCTTATGGGGCCTATCCTTCAAACCGGAGACCGATGACGTGCGGGAATCACCTGCCGCTGTTATTATCCAGGACTTATTGAAGGCAGACGTTGCAGTCCGGGCTTACGATCCGGTGGCCGAGTCTGCCTTCCAACGGCAATACGACTTACCGATTGAATATTCCCCGGATATGTACCAATGCCTGGATGGTGCTCACGGCCTGGTACTGGTCACCGAGTGGCATCATTTCCGCCGGCCCAACTTTGATCGCATCCTCCAGGCCCTAGTCCGCCCGATCATCTTTGATGGCCGGAACCAATATAATCCGGCCCAGATGCGGAGTCGGGGCTTCATCTACCATTCCATCGGGCGGCCTTACATAGTCGAGTAGTATTTTTGGGTTATGAGTCCGCCGGGCGAGGCCACGGTGAACTAGTGGTGCAGTTCTTACTAAATACGGTTATAACCGCCGTTTGCCAAGGCTTGGGGGCCACCGGATGGGAGCAACTTCAGGCAAAGGATTGATAGGTCCGGCGAAGGCCCTCCTCCAATTCGATCCTCGGCTCCCAGCCCAGCAGCTCCTTAGCCCGCCGGGGACTGATCACGCTCCGGGACTGTTCGCCCGGTTTGGCGGGACCGTGCCGAGGGGACAGGTCGCTGCCGCCGGCCTGCCGGAGATGCTCGTAGAGCGTGACCACATCGGTTTCAACGCCGGTGCCCACATTAATCGTCATATTGGATTCGGTGGCCAGGCCGGCCAGGTTAGCCGCCACAACGTCAGCCACATAAATATAATCGCGCGTTTGACGCCCGTCGCCATTGATGGTGACCTGCTTGCCCTTTATTAGTAACGAGGAGAAAATCGCCACTACTCCCGCCTCACCCAGTGGGTTCTGGCGAGGACCGTAGACGTTCGCGTAACGCATGATGAAATGGGGCAAGCCGTACTCCCGGCCGTAGTAGTGAATATACTTCTCGCCGGCCAGTTTGCTAACGCCGTAGGGGGATACCGGGTTTGTGGGATGCTCCTCGTCTGCCGGAAATTTAATTTGTTCACCATAGACGGCTCCCCCGGTGGAGGAGAACATGAATTTGCGGACGCCTATGGCCACACTTTGCCGCAACAGTTCCAAGGTGCCCATGATGTTTACCCGGGCATCCAGAACCGGATCGGCCACCGAAACGCGGATGTTCATCTGGGCGGCGTGATGGCTGACCACATCGAAGCGCTGCTCGGCGAATAGTGCTGCCAGCAAGGTACGGTCGGTGATGTCGCCCTCAACTAAATCGGCCTCTGGAGGTACATTCCGTATATTACCGGTGGAAAGGTTGTCGAGCACAAAAACCGTATGACCGGCTTCTATGTATGCAGCGGCCACGTGTGAACCGATAAATCCGGCGCCGCCGGTCACTAATATTCGCATTGAGCCTCGTTATTGCTCCTTACCAAGTAGGTTCCAATCGGGCTGAATATTAATACCCCGGCTGTATCACAATAAATTAATTTTGGCCCCGGCTACTGGACCAAATCTGTGGGGCCTCAGTATCTGCTTTCCGGCGGGGCAAAACCGCTCGGTGGCCGGAAATGTTTTCGAGAAACGGAATCATTGTATAACTTATAAGAATGTGTCCGACCCTCATAAGAACCTTTAGAAATGGGGATGACGAGTCTAGGGACATGGTTTACAGATTGGGGTGCTGCGAGGTTAATCTCTTTGAACTTGGGATCATCCAAGCTAATCACCGTCCAGAGACAGGCTGCTTCGGCGGTCTTGGATGAGATGCAGGCTCTTTGCATGCGCTGATAGGGTGTCCGTTTCTGGTGGTACACATTGGTCCGGATGCGGTTGAAGTCCGCCAGCTGGCGGACTTCCAGGCCGTGGTTTTAGCCACCAGCTCCGTCTTGTTTGCCCACCTTTCCACATCCAACAACGCGTACTCGATGATCCCGTTGGCCCGCTCCGCAATGAGGCATCTTTTTCCTCAAACGCACGGTCTGGCGCCTGATCTTCTCATCCAGGGCGTTAGGACTGTGGTGTGCCCGGCGGCTGCGATCCTGCAGCCCACTCAGCCTCTCCAGGTCAAACCGTCGAACCCACTTGCAGACTGTCGGACGGGACACCGCAAACAGCCGGGCCGTCTCAGAGAGCCATACTTTTGGGCGCTGCGCACCATCTGCCAGCCGGTGGATCGAGCGGAGATTGCCCCTTGCAACCGACTATCATTTGATGTAAGATGCACCGATTTTAAGAATCGACTGGCAATCGTAATTCCTGAGGCATATTGATAAAATGAAAATTACCCTGGTGAGAGTTCCTTCGAGGTCCGCGCTATTATTATGCGTACTGCTGATATTTTCTGCCCAGTTTTCCAGGCAATTACAAGGTCAATACATTCCACAGGAAATGCAACAGGAACTTGTCGGCCAAGGTATCGATGTCAATGCCGTGATAGACCTGGCCCGCCAATTGGGTATCGATCTACAAAATCCCGATAGAGCGCTGCTGCAGGCCCGTCGGCTCGGTGTTCCCGAGGCAGATATTCAAAAAATGCTCGCCGTATCCAGAAGAATTAAAACCGGCCAAATACCAACTAGCCTGTTGCTGGAACCACTAATGATTGAGGAAACAGAAAGAGGAATTTCACCATTTTACTTGACCGGCAGGAAGCCGGAGGTAAGGGAGCAGATCGTGCTGGGAGAAGCCGATGAGGAGCCCCTCCCGGTTTCGCCCTATTTCGGCTACCAATTTTTCCGGGGTGTCCCGGACGAATTCGATATCAGCGCCGTCGGGCCGGTGGATGACGAGTACTTGGTCGGATTTGGCGATGAGTTACGGCTAACGGTTTGGGGGGCGGCTGAATTCCAATATGACCTGCAAGTAGATCGCGAGGGACGAATTTATCTGCCTAACGTTGGTCAGTTTACCGCTGCCGGCAAGCGCCTACAACGCCTGAGGCGCGACCTTAAAAAGTGGCTGGGACGGACCTATAGTGGACTGGCTACCACTCCCCCGACCATCTTCATGGATTTGACCCTCACCAGGTTACGCCCCATCAAGGTGTTCGTGCTGGGGGAGGTAGCCCGGCCGGGGGGCTACACGGTACCTAATTCCTCGACCGTTTTCAGCGCCCTGTACCGGGTGGGCGGCCCCTTAACCAGGGGATCTCTCCGGCAGATCCAGGTAATCCGGAACGGCAAACCTAAAGCCACCGTCGATTTTTACAATTACCTGTTGAAAGGATATGATAGCAACCAAATTCGACTGACTGAAAACGACCATATTTTCATCCCGCTCCGTGGCAAAACAGTCAAAATTGCCGGTGAGGTTAAGCGCCCGGCTATTTACGAAGTCAAGGAGAACGAGACTTTGGCTGATTTACTGGAGTATGCCGGTGGCCTCACGCCACGAGCATATACCAAGCGTCTCCAGATCGAGCGGATCATTGCCTTCCCGGACCGCAAAGATCCCTCCATAGCCCGGGAGTTGATAGATATGGAACTGGAGCCGATTCTCACCGGCCGGCGAACTGTGCAGCTGCGGGATGGGGATTCAGTATATGTTTTCTCGATCCTGGACGTGGTTAATAATGCAGTCACCGTATCGGGCGCGGTTGTCCAACCGGGGACTTATGAACTGGGGGCTTCGATTCGCACATTGAGCGATTTAATTGTTGCGGCAGACAGTCTGGCCGGCGAGGCTTATCTGGCCAAGGGTGATCTGGTCAGAACATTGGACGACTCGACAAAAGTGTTAATCTCGATTGATATAGCCAAGGTATTACTGAACGATCCTGAACATGACTACGTTCTCCAACCACGGGACCATTTAGTCATCTATTCCCTGGACGAACTGCGCATTAAGGAATTCGTAACCGTCAAGGGCGCGGTCAAGCAGCCGGGGGATTATCCTCTGCAACAGAACATGACGGTGGAGGACCTAATATTCAAAGCTGGCGGTTTTAAAGAGGATGCCTTTTTCAAATCAGCACAGTTAAGCCGCCTAAGCTCCAAAAATAATCATGGGGACGCAAAAGTCGAGATTATCGAATTGTCCCTGGTGGGGGCGAAATCGGATAACGGCGTATTCGCCTACGGCGAAAATGACGACGCCCGCAGCCTAGTCCTCAAGCACCGGGATGTCCTGTACGTACGCTCGAATCCTGACTTCATTCCCCAACAACATGTGGAAATTACAGGGGAAGTGTTGTTTCCCGGAGCCTACGCCCTGCAGAAGGATAATGAATCGCTGGCGGACGTGATACAGCGGGCCGGAGGTATTCTGGAAACCGGTTTCGCCCAGGGTGGCCGCTTGATCCGGGAAAACCAGCGGGTAGTGGTTTCTTTCGAGGCGATCATGGAAGGTGATACCCGCGCCGACGTAATTCTGCTCGACGGGGACCAAATCGTCATACCCAGGAAGCCAAACACGGTGGCAGTCCGGGGTAACGTGGGCATCGAAGGACTGATCAAGTACCGTCGGGGGAAAAAGGTTGCCTATTACCTTGATCAAGCCGGTGGGGCGCAGGAGAATACTCTGGATATCCTGCTTACCCAGGCCAACGGCGCCACCTACAAATTGGGCCGTAAGTTGCTGATTTTCCGGCAGAATCCGGTAGTGGACGAAGGAGCCACCATTCTGGTCACATCCGAGGAAGATATTCGGCCGGAGGATCGAACCGATACAAGGCAAATCATCAGTGAATCCTTGGCCATGGTCACCAGTGTGCTGACCGTGCTGCTATTGACCCAGGGGCTCAAGTAGGCCCTTCAATAACGGCCCTGCCATTCCCCCAGCTTTATTGTTATCGTAGTAACTGCGGTGATTTTGGCCAGTGCGACTTAACAGCACAACGCGGGCTCAGGCGGCGGGAATCATTAAGCAAGCGATTCAGGAAATGTAATCGCCAGTAGAGGAAGTACAAATATGATCGATGTGAAAGCCGTCCTGGACCGGCACCTGGCAGTGGTGGCCAAGTTGGAAGCGCTGGAGCCGACTATCCGATCGATGGCCCAACGGATATCAGAGGCACTGAAAGAAGGGGGCAAAGTGCTGTGGATGGGAAACGGAGGCAGTGCGGCGGATAGCCAGCACCTGGCGGCGGAGCTGGTGGGCCGCTATACCCGCGAGCGCCCCGCGGCGGCAGCCATCGCCCTAACCACCGACAGCTCCATCCTCACGGCCATAGGCAACGACTACGGCTTTGAATCCATCTTTGCCCGCCAGATCGAGGCCCTATGCTCGCCCGGCGATGTGGTGGTGGGGATTTCCACCTCCGGGAACAGCCCCAACGTGCTGGCCGGCATCGAAAAGGCCCAGGCCATAGGGGCCTATACGATGGGGTTCACCGGTGGTGATGGCGGCCGGCTGGCGGAATTGGCCGATGTATCGCTGGTAGCCCCTTCCAAGGAAGTGAGCCGCATTCAGGAGTGCCATATCCTGATAGGCCATATTATCTGTGATTGGGTGGAAGCTAGCCTGGTAGACGGTCAGAACTGAGCTATAGGTGGCCGGGCCGCCGGTTACAGGTAACCCAGCCTTTCGATGCCCAACAGGATGGACTGGGCCAGGGTTTCCGGGTCCTCGCTGCTGGAATCTACCACGATCTCGGCATCCCGGGGCTCCTCGTAAGGGTCGTCAATGCCGGTAAACTGCTTTAGTTTCCCCGCCCGGGCCAGGGCATACAGCCCCTTCACGTCGCGACGCTCGCACACCTCCAATGGCGTGCTTACATAAACCTCAATATAGCCGCCGTGGCGAGAGATCAGCTCCCGGTTGAATTGGCGGTCCACTTGGTACGGAGCGATGGGGGCGCAGACGGCCACACCGCCGTTCTTGGTGATCTCGCTGGCCACGAACCCGATCCGCCGCACATTGATGGAGCGGTGCTCCTGGGAGAAACCGAGCTCGCTGGAAAGATTGGTGCGCACGATATCGCCATCTAAAAGGGTCACCGGTCGGCGTCCGTCTTCCAACAGCTTTACCAGCAGGCCGTTGGCCAGGGTGGACTTGCCAGACCCGGAAAGGCCGGTGAAAAAGACCGTAAACCCGCGCTGCGATAGCGGTGGCCGGGCTTTGCGTAATTCCGCCACCACTTCAGGGAAGGAGTACCAGTCGGGAATATCCAGCCCCTTGTCCAGGCGGCGGCGCAGCTCGGTGCCGGAGATCTCCAGTGTGCGGGCGCCCTCGGGAACCTCGTCCACGGGCATAAATTCGGCCCGGTCCTCTACATAGACCATCATCTTGAAGGGGATCATCCGGATACCCAGCTCCTTTTCGTGCTCCCGGAGCAGATCCTGGGCATCATAGGGACCGTAGAAAGGCTGACCCTCGCTATCCTGGCCGGGCCCGGCGTGATCACGACCGACAATGAAATAGCCGCAGCCGTAGTTCTTGCGGATGATGGCGTGCCACAACGCCTCCCGGGGGCCTCCCATGCGCATGGCCAGCGGCAGCAGGCTCAGCATGGCAGTGCCGGCGGGATATTTTTCGATAATATGTTCGTAGCAGCGCACCCGGGTATAGTGGTCCACATCGCCCGGTTTGGTCAGACCCACCACCGGATGGATCAGCAGGTTGGCGCCTAGCGAGCCGGCCGCCCGGTGGGTCAGTTCCAGATGGGCGCGGTGCAACGGGTTGCGGGTCTGGAAGGCCACAACCTTGTCCCAGCCGTGGCGGGTAAAGCGATCCCGGACCTCGGCCGGTGTATGCCTAAGCAGCTGGTAGTCATAGTGTTTGGGTGGGGTGATGCCCTGGAGCGTGCCGCCCAGGTAAACCGGCTGCGAACTATCCAGCAGGTAAAACGCTCCCGGATGCAGCAGATCGGTTGTGCCGAACAGTTGCCGGGCCTCCGCTTCCAGATCGGGACGCCAGATATCGGTCACCGTGAGCACTGCCAGCGGGAAGCCTTCCTTGTCCCGCAAAATTACCCGGGCGCCTGCGTCGATGGACTGGGCAAATTGCTCGCTCACGTCCAGGGTGACCGGCAGGGGCCACAAGCTATCGTCCGCCAGACGCAACCGGGCGAGCACCGATTCGTAGTCCTCCTGACCCAGGAAGCCCGTCAGGGGCGAGAAGCCCCCATTGAGGAGCAGCTCCAAATCACATAGCTGGCGGTCGTTGAGGGATACCGATGGGAATTTGATGCTGGCCCCTTTAAGGGTGCGGGCCTCATCGGGCGGGAGGAGCAGATTAACCAACCGGCCGCCATGGGGCGCGATAATCGATGATGGCATGGGATAAACCTTAATCCGTGATTGGCATCAGTACGAATGGCGAGCACAGCCGACAACAGCCGGTCATACTAGACGCGAGCAACAGCGGCCACCCTAACAAGAATATTGCTATAACAGGGTGGGAACTTACTGGGAACCGGAACTTGTTAGCTCGATAAATTTCTGACGGTAAACCTCTTCATCACCGGGCTTGAAACCGGTGTGATGGTAATATAGCACTCCGTCCGGGGCCACCACAAACGAGTTAGGCAGGTAGGCCAGTCCGCTGGCGTCCACCACGCCGTACTTCTTGCCCACCGCGCCGTAGCGATCCATCAGCATCTCCAGCTTGATGTCGAAGCGCTCGATATATTCGGCCACCAGTTCGGCCGGTTCGTTTAGGTCCACCAGAAAAATTGTGACCCCCGGAAATTCCTCCTGGAGTTTTTCAAGTTCGGTTATCTCCGCCTTGCAGGGAATACAGGTGGTCTGAAAGAAGCTGATCACAACCGGCCGCTTGTTTACCGCCTTGGCCTTCGGGCCTACCGTCCTGCTCATATAGAATGAGCCACCCTTCTGGCGGGGTAGGAAGAATGTGGGAGCTTTATCCCCCACCGCCAGCTTAACGCTCTGCTTGGCTCTGGATTTGGTCGCCGCAGCCGCCGCTGCCAACTTTTCCGCTTCCTCGGCTTTGACCAGGCTATCCTGCCAGGCTGTCAGCGCTTGGTCCATATCAGTCAGTTTCTGGTGGTAAATGGACTCATCTCCCGGCTTGAACCCCTGGTGATGGTAATAGACAGTGCCATCCAGGGCCAGAATGAACGAATTAGGGAGGCGGGCCAGTCCGTTCTCGTCTACCACCCCATAGCGCTTGCCGGTGACACCGTACCTGTCAAGCAGCATCGGCAATTTCAGGTCAAACTCGGCGATGTATTGGGCCACCAAATCCGGTTTCTCGCTCAGGTCAATCAGATAAATAGGTATCCGCGGGAACTGTTCCTGCAGCTTCTCAAACTCGGCGATTTCAGCCTTGCAGGGTATGCAAGTGGTCTGAAAGAAGCTGAGCACCAACGGCGTGCGCTTCATCGGTTTGGCCTTCGGCCCGACTATTTTGCTCAAGTAAAATGAGCCACCGGCCTGTTTGGGTAGAAAGAAGGTCGGAGCCTTATTCCCGACCTCAATCTGGGCGGACAGCAGCGTGCAGCAGGCAATCAGCGATAAGATGGCTCTATTCATTGGTTTCCTATAGCAGGTTTCAAATAAAAGGACTACTAGTGGCTGCGCCCCAGGCTGTCTATCAGCTTCAGAACCTCAGCCTGCCCCGGCAGCTCCAGCGTCATGGCATGCAGCTGATAGTGCACCAGCTCAAACCCGGTGTCACCGGCTTTAAACCGAATTTCACCGACGTAACCGGCAGCGCCCCCGGCCTGCACAATGGGCACGCCAGCCACAATCAGCGGAGTTTCCACCACTGTTTGCGAGTGCCCACCGATTATCAGGTCGATTCCCGGATATTCAGCGGCAATTTCCTGATCATTGTCAAAACCGGCATGCGACAGCAGGATGCGAAAAGTACCGGGCGGTAGATCTGCTTCCAGCCAAGCCGCAAGTTGCGTCCTCCAGTCACCCAGGTCAAGCCCGGCAAATACATCCGGCGGATAGAACCGCATCGTCCCGGGGTGGAAAATCGGGAGGACGGAAAAGTCAATCTCGCCCTTTGTGATCAGGACCGCTGTCCCCGGCGTCTGAACCAATGGCTGCAGCTGCTTATACTCAGGGGTGCCGTAGGCTACGTCCTGGTCACCGAGATTTATGATGTCAAAATCGGTGATCCGAAAGGCCGCAGCAACGATGGCCTGCACCTCAGGGGCCAGGTAGTCGATGAAGTTGTCACCGTTGTCCACCACCAGTACATCGGGGTTCGAATCACGGTAGGTATGGATGAACTGGGCCCGCTTTTCCAGCCCTCCCAGCGGCAGGTCGGGGCACAGGCAATTCTCAATGGTCCCATTAGCACTGTTGGTAAAGAGGATAGAAAACTGTTGGGCCGGGAGCTGGGTCGCGGCGCACAGTAGCAGTAGCAGTAGCAGTAGCAGCTTGCTCGGCGTAGCGTAAGCGTAGCCGGGTAGAAGTGGCAGGTACTTGGGTGCGGGCATCAATCGGGTCCTCCAGCTAGTTGCGGCCCCACGCCTCCCAGCCCAGGGAGGACCAAACCAAATGAGGGGCGCCGTAACCGGCAGGCAGCCGGTTATTTCAGCAACACCCCCGCGCCCTGCTCCTCGACTGAGTGGAGGGTGCCTGGACAGCTATTTCACCCACCCCATTCACTCCGTGATGTCCCCTCCCTCGGTGAGGGAGGGGATTTAGGGTGGGTGCTCACTCAAACACGCCGTTCCGCCGATGGCGGGATCCCATCGGATATCCAATATCGAGTATCCGGATTATTTCAACAATAGCATCTTACTAGTGTACATCCGTCCTTGCGCCCGGAAGACGGCAAAATAAATCCCCGTGGCCACACTGTTTCCAAACCTGTCGCGGCCATTCCAGACCACCTCAAAACGTCCCAGGTCCTGCCAGCCTTCATAC
>JACZSB010000249.1 GCA_022574435.1 Fidelibacterota bacterium | reverse complement strand
ATGCGGGTGGATGGTATCGATAATTTCCCGCTGGGTGGTCTCCAACGTCCTGGCGGTAGCTACGCCTGATATCAGCTCGGTGGCGTTGGCCCCAATGATGTGTGCGCCCAGCAGCTCGCCATAACGGGCATCATAAATCATCTTGACGAAACCCTCGATCTCCCCGGCCACCACCGCCTTACCCAGTGCCCGGAAGGGGAACTTGCCCACCTTCAACTCATAGCCCGCCTCCCGGGCAGCCTGTTCGGTGAGGCCCACCGAGGCCACCTGCGGCTGGCAATAGGTGCAGGCCGGGATATTCCCATAATCCACCGGCCGGACTTCCCGGCCCGCCAGGTGCTCCACCGCCACCAGCCCCTCAGCCGAGGCAGCATGGGCCAGCCAGGGTGGGCCGATCAGGTCACCCACCGCCAGCACCCCCTCCACCGACGTGCGGTAAAACTCGTCCACCGGCACAGCCCCATCCTTGACTAGCACGCCCAGCTCCTCCAGCCCCAGCTGCTCCACGTTACCCTGGACTCCCATGGCCAGCAGCACCACATCGGCGGTGATCGTCTCGCCACGGTCGCCGGATGTATGTACCTTGACCTGGCTCTTCTGCACTTCCAGGCGCTCAACTTTGGTCCCGGTGAGCATTTTGATCTTGCGCTTCTTGAACTGCCGGGCCAACTCCCGCGAGATGTCGGCGTCCTCAGTGGGCAGAATTGCCGGCAGCAGCTCGATCAATGTAACCTGGCTGCCAAACACGTTATACAGGTAGGCGAACTCCACCCCGATAGCCCCGGCCCCGATGATCGCCAGCCGTTTGGGCACTGCCGGCAGCGTCATGGCCTGCTTGGCGGTTATCACCCGCTCACCGTCGGGTTCCAGGCCCGGGAATACGCGCGGACGGGCGCCGGTGGCAATCATTACATGTTTGGCCTCCAGGGTGTAGGGCTTACCTTCATCAGGGGTCACCTCCACCCTGTCCGCTGCCGTCAGTCGTCCCATACCGGGATGATAGGCCACTTTATTCTTCTTGAACAGATGTTCAATGCCCTTGGCCAGCCGTCCCGCCACGTCACGGCTGCGACCGATCACCGCCGGCCAATCGACCACCGGCTTGCCCACCTGCAGCCCAAAGGTGTCCGCCTGTTGCACGATCTCGTAAACTTCCGCTGCCCGCAACAACGCCTTGGTGGGGATACAGCCCCAGTTGGTGCATACCCCGCCCAACCCGCTAGCCTCCACCACGGCGCTTTTCAACCCCAGCTGGGCGGCCCTGATGCCGGCCACGTAGCCGCCGGGACCACCGCCGATTACCACTATATCGAGTTTATCCGCCAGCGGTTATTCCTCGGACACTACCGGCTCCGGCTCGGGCGCACCGGCCAGCGAGCGGAGTAGATTGAGTTCCTCGGCATACTCGGATTCGTCATCGACCGGAGTTTCCAGTACAGCGGCTGTGTCGCTGAAGCGCTCGTCGTTGACCAGGCACCAGAACGGCATCAGCCCCAATAGCCCCTTACCGATCGATTCATGCCGGTCCACCCGGCTGCCATGGGCCTTTTTACTGTCGTTCAGGTGAAACACCAGCAGCTGCTCCCGGCCGATAAGGGCGTCGAATTGTTCCATCACCAGGTTCCAACCGTCAGCGGTGCGCATATCGTAACCGGCGGCGAAGGCGTGTTGGGTATCAAAGCAGACCCCCATGCGCTCCGGGTACTTCACCTGCCCCAGGATATCGGCGATCTGCTCGAAGGAGTGCCCCACGGTGGTGCCCTGCCCGGCGGTGATCTCCACCAACAGTTTCACCTTATGATCAGGGCGTTGCTCCAGGGCGTCGTTAAGGCTTTCGGCCACCAAGGCGCAGCCGGCTTCGATCCCGGCGCCCATGTGCGCCCCTGGATGAAATACTATATAGTTTATCCCCAGCGCCTCGCTCCTGTCCATTTCATCAATAAAGGCCCGCACCGCCCGCTGGCGCTTTTCCGCCGCGTCTGCACAAAAATTGATTAAGTAACTATCGTGGGTAACGCTTATTCGGGGCCGGTCCTGCTCCATACCTGTGCGAAACCCGCTAATATTTTCATCGGAGAGCGGTGGCGATTGCCAGCGGTTCTGGTTGGCGGTAAAAATCTGGATGGCGTCGGCGGCAATGGCCCGGCCCCGCCCCGGCGCATTCTGCACTCCGCCCGCCACGGACACGTGGGCTCCCAACAGCGCCATCAGTTGCGCCTCAGGGCGATGATATTGAAAAATTCATCGCGGGTTTTCTGGTTGCTCTGGAAAACGCCTACCATGTGCGAGGTGGTGGCGAAACTGTTCTGCTTCTGCACCCCGCGCATCTGCATGCACAGGTGGGTCCCCTCCACCACCACGCCCACCCCCTGGGGCTTGAGCACCTCCATCAGGGCGTTGCCGATCTGCAGGGTCAAGCGCTCCTGGAGCTGCAATCGCCGGGAATACATCTCCACGATGCGAGGGATCTTCGATAGCCCGATCACCCGGCCGTTGGGGATATAGCCCACATGCGCCCGGCCGAAAAATGGCAGCAGGTGGTGTTCGCACATGGAGAAAAAGTCGATATCCTTGACGGTGACCATCTCGTCATAGTCCTCGTCAAAACAGGCCCCGCCGACAATTTCCTCCAGGGTAAGATTGTACCCCCGTGACAGATGCTCCCAGGCCAGAGCCACCCTCTCAGGCGTCCGCAACAACCCCTCGCGCTCCGGGTCCTCACCGATAGCGGCCAGCAATTGGCGGGTCAGACCCTTCAGATCACCCCTGGTTTTGTCATTCATATACTTGCTACCTCATCGCCGGTCAAGGCCTTCAGGCCCGGCCGTCGTATTCCGCGTAAATAGTGGGTGTTTCGAACAGCCGCAGCCGCACCAGGCGCACTCCGGTGGGCAGGCCGGGGGCCAGTTGCTCCCAGATATAGACCACCAGGTTCTCCGATGATGGCTGCCGTCCCTTAAACCAGGCAATATCATCCTGGATGGTGCTATGGTCCAGCGGCGCCAGCACCCGCTCCTCAACCGCCTGTTTCACCGCCTCCAGGTCAGCCAGGAAACCGGTTTCAGGGTCCACCTCACCGGTCAGACTGACTTCAAGTTCATAGTTGTGGCCGTGATTGCGGTAGTCGGCGCCAAATACTTCCCGGTTGCGCTCCGGCGACCATTCAGGCTGGTGATAGCGATGGGCGGCGTTGAAGTGGAATTTCTTGGTAAGTATTAACATGCCGGTACCGTGCTCAAATCAGGGGACCGGAATTTACTTCCGGCTCCCGATGGGTACCACTTTCTTTCCGCAATATGGATTGTTGCAGCGGGATCAGGCGCAGGCGGCCATGAGCATCAAACCTGGGCTGACGGGCAAAGATCCGCCACTATGCATTCTTCGCACCGGGGCCGCCGGGCAATACACACCGTCCGGCCGTGCTCGATGATCCGGTGGCTGAACAGGGACCACTCCTCGGGCGGTAGCAGCCGGCACAGGGCTAGTTCCACCTTAACCGCGTCCTTGCCCGCCGCCAGTTTTAGCAGGTTGGATAGCCGCAGCATGTGGGTATCTACCGCCAAGCCGGGTACGCCGAAGACGTTTCCCAGGAGCACATTGGCGGTCTTGCGCCCCACCCCCGCCAGCCGCACCAACTGATCCATGGCGCCGGGGATTTCACCACCGTGGTCCCGCACAACCGCCTGGGCCATACCCACCAGGTTCCGGGCCTTGTGGTTGAAAAAGCCGGTGGAGCGGATCAGCTCTATAACCTGCTCCTGCCTGGCGGTCGCCAGCTCGGCCGGGCTGGGGTAGGCGGCAAAGAACGCCGGGGTCACCAGGTTTACCCGCTTGTCGGTGCACTGGGCCGACAGGATGGTGGCCACCAGCAGCTGGTAGGCGTTGCTGTGCACCAGGGCGCAGGCCGCGTCGGGATACTCCCGGGTCAGCCGGAGATTGATCTCCACCGCCCGGCGGCCTTTGGCGGCCTGACTCTCGCGAGCCACGGTTCAGGCGTTCTCCCCGGCGTCAACCTCCAGCCGCGGCAACCCCGACCAATCGAACTGTTCGGCACTGGTCAGCCCCTCGATCTGCTCCAATGACTGCCGGGCATAGGCCACCAGGCTGTCAACGTCCAGGCCGCGCCGGGCCGGCTGGTAAGGCTCCAGCTTGCGTATACACTTGGTGAACAGCCCCCGGGCGCCGTTCAGGTTGGCGTTGGTCAGGTGAAAGCAACCCACCGCAAGCTGGATCAGCCCCTGGATGAAGTTGGCGTCCGGTAGGTGGTGGTCGGTCCACAGGTCCTCCCAATGCTCGTGGGCGTCAAAAAAATCCCGGGCATTGAAGGCCTCATTACCCAGCCGGAACAGTTCCTCCGGCTCACTGGCCATAGCGCTCGATGATCTGCACGTATTTTTCCCCCGGCGCCACCTTCACACCCGGCAGCTCCGGATCGTGATCGAAGAACAGCCACCAGCCTTCCTCGGCGGCCTGGGCCAGCAGCTGGGCCTTCTCCTCCATGGTCTGCAACGGCCGCAGGTCGTAGCCCATGAGATAGGGCAGCGCCAGGTGGGTGGCAGTGGGCACCGTATCGCCCAAAAACACCACCGTCTCTCCCCCACCGGTGACCTTGACCATCTGGTGCC
>JACZSB010000248.1 GCA_022574435.1 Fidelibacterota bacterium | reverse complement strand
CCACAGCTTCGCTCTTGAACTCCCGCGTGAATTGCCGCCTCGATCTCTTGTCCTCCACCATAGATACCTCCATTACTGCCATGTGAATCTAAGACTTCTTGGGGTGTCCACTAAAAGGTAGCAACTTCAACTCCGCTTCCTTCTCGCTAGCGCGAGTTCCTTCCCTTAGAAAGGGAAGGAGTTTTGGAAAAGAGTTAACCCCTCCATCTCGATTTTCAAAGAGCGGGGATAAAGAAGCGATCAGCCTTCAGCGTTCAGCCTCTGCAATCTTCAATCCGTCAGTTGACGGATCAATCAACAATCTACAATTCCCCCTGTCGTTCGCCTGGTGCGCGGAACCTCTCCCCTTCGCTTTGTGAAGCCCCTCTCCGCATGCGGTGAGGGGACGACCGCAGGACGGGGGTGAGGTTTCTTCCTTCAGCCCATACAGCTTGTACACCAGGTTATCTATCTGCCGACCCTAACTTGGCGGGCTCGGTGGCGGTCTGACTGGCCAGGTCGATCTGCCTTTGCAGCATAGTCTTCTCGTTCTCGGTGTGTGCAGCGGCTTGATACTTGTTAATGCCAGCATCTACGTTAATTCTCCAATTTAGGTTTAAGACTTCCACCTATATTTGATGCGCCAAATAATTCTACAGGTAGTGCTGAGAATCTATCAAAGTAAAATTTGAAATCCTTTCCATATTCAGATTCGATGTGTCCCGTCCATTCAGGCGAATCAAAGTCATCGAATAGTAATTTAGCCCTTTCAATAAAGATATCTTCTATCCTAGTCATCGAATTCAATATTAGATGTAAAACATTAACTAAACATTCTTCTAAACTATTATATTGGTGATATGTCTTTTGGCCAATAACCCAAAGAATAAATTCCGAATTTAATGTCAACCGATCTAAATCAAGTCCTGGTACGAAAGGATGAATAAAATTATCTCGTATACTTTTTACCTTATTAAAATCTGGGGTTAATGAAATAATCAGTTCCCTTAATTCCTCATCTTGTGATTTATTGTTAACCCATTTTCTAAAGTTGTTAAAGCTATGCATTCCTTCTAATGAACCCTTATGTTCGGGATAGAAAAACCGAAATGTTGGGACAATACATTCGAAAATATTCTTATTTAAAATGATATATGAGTATAAGTCAAAAAATAGTTTTTCTATGGGTATATCTACAAGTCCATTTGGCCTTGCTCTCGAAATTGAATTACGAATTCTATGCAATGATATCGGAATGAATGAGAAAAGTATGAAATATTCTTCGAAGGCTTTAATAACCTTCGGATAGTCCCACATCGCTTCGATAGCTTTCCCTGATTGGTGACATACACTTTCCCAGATACCAAATAATGGTGGATATATCAGGTTTGGCGTTTTTTCAAATCGGTCTTTGTACATAAAATACTACTCTAGTTAATGCCCAGACTCACAAACATTGTCTCGGTTAATCTGCATATTTTTTTGGCATTTGCTAAGTTGTGCCCTCCACAATCCCTATCTCTTCCTCCATCAACCCGTACAGCTCATACACCAGCCGGTCTATCTGCCCTAAAGAGGCTTGACGTCCGCTACTCGCCGACACGAGGGGAAAGATACCGCGGCAAAGTAAAAGCTATATCGTTGCTGGGCAATGGGAAAATTAGGAAGTAGCAGTTGGCAGTGGCAGTAGTCAGTTGAGAGGGTTAGTGATTATGAGGCGGTTGGGAGTGGAGGACACTTAACCGATAATAACATACTCAATTAAGGCGTACTATCTAGACCTTCACTTTATTTTCTTTAAGAACGGACGAACAGACTTTTCCAGCCGAATCATAGTTTCTATCATCTGGTCTTGAATACTGGACCACGACTCCTCATCCCTCCAACCACCACCCTGTAGTCGTTTCCTGATTCGACAAGCCCTTTTGCCTTCGAGCGATTGCCACTCTAGCTGATCATTAAATGCGCTTTCGATCTCATTTTTGTTTTCAAGTAGTTGATTAAAAATTATGAGGTTATGTTCTCCGGCATCTTTATCATCGTCGATGTACAATTCAGCAGCACCATCGTGTTTCCGGATGACGTAATTCAGCTGAAGTCCTAGAGGCAATCCCGCAGTCATTCCAATCCAATTATGTGCTCCCGGGGAAATGGTGGAATGGAGTCTGGTTTTATCTTTCGCACGCTCTAGAAGACCTGTCCAGAACTTCTTTCTGATGTTATACCTCTCAGCAAGCTCCTTCTTTTTTTCTCCCGCCTCGATGGCTTCTTCGCTAGGGCCTGTGATTAACGTAAGCAGAGGGGCGGGTTGAGAATCACCAATTCTAATCGCCTCAACTTTCACAAGGTAGAATGCAGCAGAACTGCTTTCGTTTAGCCAAGCAATAGCCTTTACATGCTCTGGCCTTGGGTCAGATACAATCCAGATAGCCGCAGAAGCATCCAACGCAGTTAGATATGTGATTACCTTGCCTAGATGGTCGTGATTGCTCTTCTCAAGTTGATTCTCGATGATGACTAGCCGGCCGGAATTGTCTTCAGCAACGAGATCTACGCTAAAAGCACCTGCGTGTTGCTCGCGTTCAGCGCTAACCAAGCTGAGATCCAGGGTTTCGTTCAGGACATCGATATTCTCTTCAAGCCATGTTGTGAAGTCTAGTGCTTCATGTTTCCAGACATCACGCAGTCGTACTCTTTGGATTTTACCTATCATTGGTAATGTTCGCCCTTTGAATAGCTATGTGGACCATAAATCCTACTTGTGAAGTTCGCTACGCTTGCTCGCAAGAACTTTCCTGCATCCCTTTGCGGAGTATCTTATAGTTTAGTAGCCTAGGTTATCTATGTGCCAACCCATGTCGTTGATCAGCGGCTTACGCACCCGACGTTCGCTACACGCTGACACCAGGGGAAAAATGCCACGGCAAGGTAAAAGCTATATCGTTGTGGGGCAATGGGAAAAATGAGACCGGGAAGAAGTGGGAGGAGCAGTAGCAGTGGCAGTCAAGAGAATAGCTGCCCGCCTCTTCAACTAGAAATCCGAAACTAGAAACTCTTCCTATGCTTCCGGGCCAGCTCGTAGCCCAGCACGCCCAGGGCCGTGACCACATTGAGCGATTGCTTGACACCCATCATGGGATGCGATTGAATCGGTGACCACGAATGAAAGTCGCTAGCTGAATGGATTCACCATGCGCCCCGTTTACCGGTGATCAGAGGTTAGAAGCTTCCAGATTATCACCGGTGGTGAAAGTTTTGGTGGCCGACCAGGCCCCCCAGCCACAATAATTTGCAGCGCGCACCTTCCAGGTATAGGAAGTGTTTGGGGCTGTAGTCTTAAAACAGAAAGAACTGGTAACCCTATATGTTTCGCCTGGGGAAATAGCAATCTCATATACCCTGACACCATTGATGTCGGGCCAGTCAAAATAGGTTGCGGAGTAGGCCACCCCTGAAGCGCCCCAGTAGGGACTCACCAGGACCGGAGCATCAGGAAGTGGGCATGCATATTCGAACTTTACCTGGTCGAAGGTCCAGCCATCATTGGACACGGCCATGAGAGTGCATCGTCCCTGGGGGCTGATATGGGCCTGCAGCTCTGTCGAAGTTTCTAGGGAAATGGCCCACAGATTATCCGACCCGTCGGTTATGGAGCCCCAGTAGACCCACTTCCCGCTATCAAGGTTTCTCAAATATATCCGGCAGCTGCCCGGAACACCCTCCGATCTCATTGTTCGAAACAGGATTCTGACTTTTGATGAATTAATATTGATAGCGTCACAATTCCACTGAACATAGCCCTGATTGGCTCCGGAATCACTTCCAAGGCCACCCCACGTATTGTAGGCAATAGTTGCCGTTGAACTCACTCCTTCCTGCCAGTCTCCAGCATGCCTGGTCTCTTCATTACCTTGAAAGGTGCCAGCCGTTGCCCATGGTTTGCAGGTGTGCTGCAATTCATCTGAAATTGAGTTTGTTGGAACCCGGATCAGTACTCTGGGCAGCCCGGTTTCTCGATTAATTACATTGTATTTCAATGAGTCTTGGTTTTTGAGCAGTAACAGGAACTCATCATGTGTCAATTCCAGGGGGCCGGCCTCGAGGGTTGAAATGTCTTCTGCGGGATATATGTCAGCTGGCCGATCCAGACCTCTTGGTTGGTCAAGGCTGATCGCTAAGACCACATTGGCATACCTGACATTCACTTCACCGGCGCTCGGCCCACTTGTTGGGGCAATATTTAGCTCTTGAGCATGCCCGATGGCACCCAGCAAGACACCCAAACCAATTTTTAAACCTGAGAGTCTCAACAGGACTTCGTCCCCGTGTTTTGAGGTATCATCGCAAAGAGCCGTTGCAGGTTATCACTCGACTCCAGCCCTCTGGATAAAAGCTGCTGCTTGCTACGCTTTCCCATTGCGCCTTAAACCTGCGCGACCTAAGCTTTAGAGCACGGGAAATAACTGCCGCCCCCTGAATGCCATACAAAGACCAAGGGGGCGGCAAGATGCGGGATAACAATTGTCATACCCACATAATTATTTGTACTTTTTAGAAAGGGTACTCCCCCCTACACCAAATATAATATACGCACTTAAGTGCGTAATATCAATAATAATATGCACGATCAAGCGTTAAGATTAAAAAAAATCAGGGGG
>JACZSB010000020.1 GCA_022574435.1 Fidelibacterota bacterium | reverse complement strand
CACCAAACGAAGAACGCTCCAACAGCGGAAGCGTTATAACCTGAAACCACAGCGCCAAGCGGTTGCTGTATCATGAATAGGATGCCCAGAAAGTCTCTCTTAACTTTAATCTTAATCTACCCGAAATACTTTGATGACGTACAGTGCCTCGCTCTTTCTACCGGCACCGCCGTTTCCAGGAAGAGAGTCATGAGCCTATGCGTAGGGGAATATCGGGCAAGGGAAAAATAGGGAACGAAGGATGAACGTGAACGTATTTTGCTGGGGACGCATGATATTTGTAGTTCCGGTGTTCCTGCTAATCTTGGGTGGCTGCACCGTCTCTGAGCACGTGGATATTAACGCACCTGTTGCAGATGTGTGGGAATACGTCAGCAACAGTTACAACACGCGCGAATGGTCGGTCTATATTCACCATATCTCGCCCTTACCGGGCGTAGAGGACGGGGGTGTCGGTTCGCTGAGGCGATGCTTTCGCCGCGAAGACGAAACCGGAATCTGGTGGGATGAACAGGTACTTGCGGTTAAACCTTACAAGTATCGGAAGATGCGTACCTTTAATATCCACGGCTCCAAAAATCCGCACTTTAACGAAGCGGAATTTGAGGTTTATCAGTATTACAAGGAAATAGAACCCGCAATGACCCGCCTGACGTTTGCGACCAGCCAGCTAAAGCCGGATGACTGGTTCTCCCGGCATCGCTTCTGGAGTGTGGGCAGAGATGGGAAACGCATCTTTAAGTTGAATTTGGCAAACATTAAGACCGCTATCGAGCAGGGCGAACAATATGAGAGAGTTCATCCTTACGAAGAACACAACAAATCGGACTAAATCTTAAAAGATGCTTTTTCTGCGCGGCTGTGGAGAAGATTGCCATCATCCTGGAAGGGCTTCCCCGTAAGGAGAGCATCTCGGGCTATCTGCAGGTTTGGAGGTGCTGGCCGAACCAGCGATGCCTCCCATCGCAACGACGAGATAGAAAACATGGGGAATGTGGTAGCAGAAACATTTCTGATGATTTCATAAAAACTGGGTCGTTGCAGGATATAATACGTAATTTTTGACAACCGGATTATATCTCCCGGCAATTTATGAGGTAGGTGTATTATGTTAAAAAAAACAACGCTTTACTTGATCCTCTTCGCAATTATTCCGCTTAATGTTAATGGTCAGGAGGATGGAACCGGCCAACCCAGTTCCATCGAAGTCTGGCAGGCTATAGCTCAAACCCCTGAAATCGTAGATTATTTTGCCGGCTTGTTCAACGTCTTGGGCGTGCAGGTTGAAGAGACTGGAGAGTCAATCACAGTCCGCCATGACGGCGATAAGATCAGTCTGTCAGAAGGGCTTGCTGAGGACGCTGATTTCGTAGTGTCGCTGAAATTAGAAAATATTGCCAACCTGGTTTCTCATTCGGCTGATGGAGAATTCACTGAAGTGGAATCGTTCCGCATTTTGCGAGTTCTATTCACCCCCATGACTATTGCAACCTTGAAGAATCCGATCCTGAATGTGAACTGGCGCAGAAAACTGGCCAGGATTGAGGACCTTACCCACGTCTATCTTCTCGACCCTGCAGGCGGTGAACCCACTACCCACACTCTGATTTACGCCGCCAAACAGTGGATAGTTGTGCCCGGATTGTATGGAAATCCCAAAAGGATATTTCGTCTCAGTCCAGATCAGGCGATCGCCTATCAGCGGAAGGTGTTCGAGGCGATGAAAACCGGGAAGTGGCTAAAATTCAGCCGATGGTACAAAGCATGGCGAAAAGGGGTTTCGGAAAAAATTTGAGCGGCCCAGGTCTGGGTTATTTCTGGAAAAGTGTATATTCCTTTATTATCCTGCCCAATTCCCCGCCAAGCATACGACGGGGATCTGTAGTATATTTAAGTAACGGTCCCCACTTTTCCATGAGTGCATATAAGCCGTGCGTGAAACCTTGATCAATTGATCCCTCTATATGATGATGCAGGAGCGCCCACCCCAAATAGGGATACGACGGGTCGGTGGCTATAGTCTTCACAATCGTTATCTTATCATCACTTGAATTCTGATTACCGCTGTCCATTGCCAGTTCGAGTGGGTATGCGAGAACGAATCCCACCATTTCCTGTTTAGGTGAATAGGCAACCCAGCTTAATCGACTGCGGATCAATCTTCCTATATTGGCGTAGAGCTGTTCAAACAGTGAGTAGTCGATATACGTATAGGTCTCTCTGTCTTGAAAAGTGCGTCTCGCAAAATCATATATCTGGGGCAGCAGACCAGGTAGATTATCCTGCGTGACCTCCTTGAACTTTAGACCCCTGCGCTGGCAGCTGGCAGCACTATGGCGAAGCAGCTCTACCGGCGTATGCGGTATCATCAGCGAGCAATAGGACTTAAACGGCTTGAATCCATTGCCCAGTAGCAGCGCCTCATAGTAGGTAGGATTTGTCGGCTCCTGATTAAAGGAGATATGACTTATGACTCGGGTTGCCAATCGGTAGTTGAACCATGTAGAAAAATTCATGGGGGCCACAATCTTCCGCGCGCCGAGGTTCCGGAGCCATTTGTTTCCACTGTCCAACAGTTGGTCGGCACTAGCCTGATCATCTATGCAATCGAAAAAGCCGAGCATTCCGACTTGCGCCGATTGGCCCTCGCTCTCAAATGGCAGCATGGCAGTAATCCGGCCTACATACTGGGCGCCATCCGATAAGATAAAATTGCGATGGTGGTAGCGTCCTTCAAGCATCTGTGGGAGGGCCAGCAAGGCCTCTTCAGCTATTCCGTGCGGGGTTTGTGCTGGGGAGAGAGAGGCATATATCTCCTGGCGCACCGCACGAAATTTGCCAAGCAGATCGGGTTCGTAGGTGAAAGGAGTGGTGATCATGCTGCGATCAGCGGAGACTTTTGCGCAGCTGATCGTACTGGATCTTAGCCCGATGCTGGGAATCCACGGGGATACGATCAACAATGGTCACTCGATCAACGGGGATATTAGCCGCAAAACACACTTGCTCAATAGATGCTTTCCATCGAGTCTGCTCTTCCGCTCCCCCCTGGTTCTTGGTGCGCAGCTCTACAGCCAAAACCACATCATCATTGTGCTTAAGGAGTGCGCATCGCCGGACATACTCTAACGACTCGATCACCGGTTCAACCTGGAAGCTGTCGATATTCCGACCTTGCACATTAATCCTGTTTGCCATCCGGCCGAGCAGCCAGAGGCGCCCATGCTCATCCAGATAGCCGGCATCACCGGTGGAGAATTGGTTCGCATCATCCATCGATCCCCTGTTACCCACAACATGCGGACCACTGACGACTATTTCGCCACGCACGTAAGTTCGCCCCATTACTGTAATGTTATCATCTGTACCTGGCGCACGGGTTACCTCAATGTCCGCGATGGGATTACCAACGCAATACCCCGCACCGGAGATCATAGCGCTCTTCATCTCAGTTGTGATCTCCTCAGAATTGAGAAACGATATCGGATCTGCTTCGGTAGCGCCATAGAGGACTTTTATATTCCCCTTAGCCGCTGGGAAGACACACTCCAACTTTGTCAGCAATGCAGCGCTGACGGCGGCCCCTCCGCAAATTATTCCCCGGACTGTTTCCACCGTGCATCCCCCGGTCTGACAGTGATCAGCGAGAGATTCAAGGTAGCTGGGTGATCCACCCAAAGTGCGTACCTGACACTCCACTATTTGCCGCAAGATCAGTGCTGGATCGAGCGTCACTTTCCGCCCTCTCCCGATTGCGGGAAAAACTGTTGGCACGCCTTCGCCCATGTTGTTGATGGCGAAATTCGGCAAAAAAGGTAAGTCGATATCTCCCTCTGCCCGTGGTAATGCTTTTGAGAGGATATCGCCCTGGGTATTCATATGTCCATGGGTCCTGTGAATTGCCTTGGAGCTGCCAGTTGTGCCGCTGGTAAAACTGATCATAGCCAAGTCCCCAGCGTCCATAGTGGCAATCTCACCCGCGCTAGAAGGAGTAGCTGGCGCAAGGTTCCGCCAATTCGGCCGGCTCCAGATGCTATGCGGCAAGGCCCGCAGTGGTCTCGAGAATTGCCGCGCGAATTGTGCCTTCCATCCTCCTATCATTACTCGTGCTGCAGTATGCCTGGCCGCCTCGCCGACCTGTCCCAGGGAAGAAAATGGGTTGACCAGCACGGCCACCGCTCCGATTTGAATGACAGCAATCAGCGCTTGAAAAAGATCGGGTGAAAGAGGTTGTAGCAACAAAACTCGGTCGCCACGAACAACCCCGGCGCGACTCAATTTGGCCGAGAGGGTCCATGCTGCCGCGGCAAGCTGTCCATAGGTAATGGTGAGATAACGGGGCTTCCCCGGCTTGCCATGACTCGCAGGAAATATGAGACAATGGCGGCCGGGGTCTCTAACAACCCAGTAGTGAAAAATCGAGGTAATATTTTGCGAAGGATAAAATTCATCCTTGCTGGGTCTACCGATCATTTGAGATTACTCTGAGTGTTCCCCGTGCAGCATCTAATTCCACCTCGTCTCCATCCTTTACCGTGCTAGTGAGGCCTGAAATATTGACAATGGTCGGGAGACCCAATTCCCGCGCTATGATGGCAGCATGCGACAGGGCTGAGCCGCGCTCCACAAGGAGTCCTCGCACAGCTGGAAAGAGATGCACCCAGCCAGGATCCGCCTGCTTAATCACCAGAATCTTGTCTGCCAAATCGAGGTCTTCAGACAATGATTTAATTACCCGGGCGGTCCCTGATACAGTTCCACCGGCGATGGGTATACCCCTAAGTGATTTTCCATAGAGTGGCTCGTTCAGCGTAGTTGATGGCTCGTAGCTGTGCCCATTGGAACTGTGTGTCTCAATCCGAGCAGGAGGGTCGTCTTCATTGAGATACCGCTCATATTCATCCCGGCGATTAATAATAATTTCACCAATATCTTGGTCGGAAACCGATCCATCTATATATCCGATTAATTCTGAAATCTGAAGCAAGTATACATCATGGCCTTCCGCCAGCACCTGCCGCTCCACCATTCCTGATCCGATGCGATTGAATATCCTCCGCAGCATGTCCTGTCCCTGAGTGCGCCTCAGCCGCATGAGTTCCCGGTTATTGATGTGTCTTCTGGCCAGATGAATGGCCCGTAGATAAACGAAACGTTTGATGGTTCCGGGTAGGCGATTTTTCAATCCGCGCTTGGCTGCCACATATCTGGCCCTCTCTTTATGGTGCAGGGCGCTGACTGATAGGTCATCCTGGGAAAGATAAGATTTAAGCAACCGGTAAAATCGGTCAGGTCTGTCCTTTAAGGTGGGTTCTTCCAACTTCAATTCGTTCATGCAGCGGGAGCCGTACTCCTGCAAATATTGATCCGTCAATTGGGCGAGCTGCCGGGCATATTCAGTTTGTGCTATAATATTGTGGCAAGCTTCCGCTGGTGTTTTCATCAGAAGATCCATGAGTGTCTCATCTGAGCGGATGAAATCGGCGATACCAAGGAGCTGCAGAGTGACCTCCATGGAGGGGCCCGGCTGGCCTCCACCGAGCAACTCTGCTGAAATATCACCCGAGGCGTCAACTTTCCATTTCTTTGTCAGGTCGACCATAATACCGTGGAATACCATGGCGAGAAAATCGGTAATGAGCGGTGCCTGCCAATTATAGAGCAAACGCCCAACCATGTCGTGGTAGAGGTCCGCGCTCTCGCTGATTGACAGTTGATCGAGATCAATAACGCCAAAATCCTGGGATACCGTGCCAAAATTGCGTTCGAATCGCCTGATCATTGTTCCGATAAAGAGGTAATTGTAGAGCATGCGGTAACCGAGGCGGATTTTCTGAAGCAGCGTGCGCCGTGGGCGCTTAGTAAGTATCTCCGCCGATTCTTTCAGGCCAAGCATCTGCTCCATATAGACGCTGTTTTTGTTAAATCCGGGAAACAGCGCGAGGAGGGTAAACCATGCCTTTAGATTGTAATAGACCCGGCCGCGGATGGACCCCAGCAAATTGTCAAAATTTTCCGCATTGCTGGTGATGTCCTTTTCGGGAATGCCCGATATTCGGCAAGATTGTCGATATACCACAGAATAGGCATATTTGATGTAGCTGAAGGTCAGCGGTTTCGTAACCCCTCCATAAGATTCGACAATGTTTGAATTGTCCCAAATAATTTGCTCATCTTTCCCGCTGCCCTGCTGGTTCCCTGTAATGGGACGGGTTTGCACTACCCAGATATGATCGCCCCGGATGGTCCACTCTATATCTTGTGGTCCACCCTGTGATGCCTCGATAGTCTGCCCTAAACGGTGTAGCTGCACAGCTTGAGGCTCAGTTAGGGAAGGACTATTCTGCTGCTCAGTGGGGACGGATACCGTTGTCGTGGCACCGCCATCACCAGTGCTCAGCATCACTTTTTTTTGTTTGTCCCCTATGACCGTATGAATGGACTCATCACCATGGCTTATGCTGAACTCATCAGTGGCTACCAGGCCCGATACGACACCTTCGCACAGTCCCCAATTGGCGCTGATTAAGGTATTGGGGGCTTGCGAGGGACCAGCGCGGGTGAACATGACCCCGGAGACCTCGCCAACAACCATTATTTGCACAATTACGGCCATTGATATATCGTCCATCGAAAGGCCGTGGCGCTGCCGGTAGGCAATACTTCTGGCGGAAAAGGCAGAGGCCCAGCATGATTTGACGGCGGCCAAGAGATCGTTCTGGTTTGTGATGCCGAGTATACTATCAAACTGCCCTGCAAAGGAGTGAGTCTTTCCATCTTCTGCAACGCCCGAGGACCGAACCGCCACCCCGCCGTATGAGGAGAACTGCAGCGTCTGAAAGGCGGCAAATATCGACTCCGCAACATCGTCTGCAAGGGTAACCGCTAAGATTGCATTTCGTACGGCGTCGGAGTATCGCTCCCTGCCTGCGGCATCGCTCAGTTCATCGCCTGAAAGTGTGGCCTTTTTGAGGGGTGCGATATCTGGGCGTGCCACAATCTTGCGGAAAATGTCCGACGCCACGATAAAAAACGGCGGCACTAATTCCTCGATCCCATTTGTGGCGAGCGAGATCAGCCGCAACCCTTTGCCACCGACCAGGTCAAGTGAGGCGCTGGTGCCGGGAGCGCCAGGCCAGATGACTATTGTTGGCGTTTGGGGGGGTGACATATCGGGCTCTAGGGAATCATGCCCAGGTAAAGGGTTATGGCGAGAGGGAGGTAAATGGCCAGCGCGTATAACGCGACCCCCCCCAACATGGTATCGGCGTAACCTGGCCTGGGGCGCAGGACAAAATTGATGAACGGTAGCGCCGTCACCGATCCTCCGAGAAAAGGTAACCAGGCCATACCTTTACTGACCTCTAGGTTCGATAGAAGCATAGTCGTAGCACCCGCACCTACTAACATACCGAACAGGACCAGACCGCCTGTTCGTTTGGGACCGATGCGGTGGACGTAGCTCTCCCGGTCAGGAATTTCAGAGGGGAGAGCTACTTTACGACCCAATTCATAGACCCAGCTGACGCAAAAAATGATCACGGCAAAAAGCATGAAATTCTGCCAGTTGACCTTCAACTCGAGGGGCCACCCAATGCGCATTATGAGCACATATAATCCGTAGATCGGCATAATGGCCAGATGCAGCGCGGCGTAAACCAGTGGGTGTCTTCGAAGCGATTGGCCGGCGAAAAATTCGCGCTCCATGAACCATGCGTAAAGGAGTAGCAGCAGGAAACCTGCGCTGTATCTGTGGCTGACGAACAGGTGAAGTCCAGCAGCAGTGCCCACGACAACATAGCTGAGTTGCCTGAGCTCCCGAAGGGTAATAACCCCCTGTTGAATCAGTCGCTCAGGATAGGCAATCTTGTCGGTCTGATCATCCTTGTGCTCATCCGCAATGCGCAGATAGAGCATGAGCATGAAGTTGGTGGTGACGACTATGGCAGTGACGCCATCGAATGCGGGTGATGAGGTGCCGGCGATCCACTGCGCCATCAAATCAGCGGTGCTCCCCACCAATATGGCAGCAGCGAGGGAGGCTCCCAGGGGAAAGCGTTGCTTAAAATAGGCCCTCAGGCGCACGATGAACGACGCCCGTCTAAGTTGATTAAGCGCTGTGGTGGCACCCCCAGTCGAATCAGTCATCAGTGGCGCCAAGCCTGCTGGTTGCCGCCGGATTTATACCCCAGGCGCAAGAGAGCGGGGAGCAGCATCAGGTCGGCGCCGAGCGCTACAACAATACCCACCGCGGAGAGGAGTCCGACAAGCGCGATAGTCTTGGCCCCCGCAAAAGTGAGGATGGCAAAGCCTGCAGTTAGCACCATAGTGGTGGCAAGGATGGCGGAACCAGCAATTTTCCCTGCGCCAGAAACGGCTTCCGCTGTACTGGATCCCGACTGTTTGGCATGCCGGAATTGATAGAGAAAGTGCAAAGTGTCATCGACGATAATGCCGAGCAGAATAGGTGCGATACTTACACTGACAATATCCAGAGGGATAGACGCGAAGCCCATCACACCGAAAATAAACAGAACCGGTAGCAGGTTCGGAGCGAACGACAAGAGCATCAGTCGGCTCGACCGCAGCGCCAGTCCCAACACGACAAATACGCTGAGAAATGCCACCAGAAAACTGCTTACCTGATCCTGTACCAGATTAGAAATCATGCGATTATACAGCGGCAGGTAGCCCGATAATTTTACTTGGATCTCTCCCTTCCCAAGGCGAACGACCTGAGCGCGTATTTTTTCAGCACGGTGAACAAAATTGGCCGCGCTGCCAAGGGGAATTGTTGCCGTCAGTCGGACCCCTTTTTCGTCGTTCGTCACCAGGCGTTCTAAATCGCGCTGAGGAAAGGTAGATAATAGCCCAGCCAGTTGGTTTGCGGGATCATCGAGTCCCCCCTGCTGGATCCCGATGCTGCGCAGGGCACCGCCGAGCATTCGCGTGATGCCGAAAACGGAACCGATGTTATCATCCCGAATGAGAGAGTCGGATATCTCCTCGATCAGCGCCACGAATTGTGGGTCCTTCCACGGACGACGGCTTCCGTTGCCAACAATCATCTCAAGGGGGATATAGGGACCAATCTGCCCATAAATTAAGCGGTCGTCCATGCGCACAGGGTGATCTTGGGGGATGAAATCGATGGTATTGGTGTCGACCTTCAGGTTGAGAGCGCCGACAACAGATATTGTTGCTACGGCAACGGCTACAGATATCACCCGTCGTGGATGCTCAAAGGCCCACCGGGAAATTGAGGCCACCCTATCCCCACGCAAATTCATCGCGCTCGGCTCGTTTGGGTGGGATCTCGATTTAATCAGCAGATATATAGCCGCCAAAATGGTGCTGTTTATAAAGGCAAAGCCAACTCCGATTGCAGCGTACAGCCCCAAATCCCGCGTTACTTGCATGGTTGCCAGTTGCAGTGTGGAAAAGGCGAGCATGGTGGTGAGCGTACTGATGGACGCTGGCACCAAAACGCCCGATAACGGGAAGTCATCCGTACCGGTGGTGATGGCCTGATGTCGCGCTGCATAGCTGGCGTAGTGGAAGATATCCGCTACCCCGATAATCATTACCAAAGTGGGTAGAGCGGATGTGACTGCATTAAGCTGGTGGCCTAACATTCCCATAACGCCAAACATGGCCAGGTTCGTGAGAGTTACAGCGAGTAATGCTATGATCGCCCAGCCAACGCTACGCGTTAAGATGAACAGTCCGGCAATCACAACGAAGTAGGCCAACGATATGAATTTCACCCCCTCGGAAAGAGTAAGCTGGTTGAGCGCCGAATAGATGACCCCACCCCCGGCCATGGCGAATTGCCCGCCTGAAAGGATGTGTTTGTTGACCACTTGCCGCGTAGCGGCCAGGATATTGTCCCGATTGGCTTCCAGGTCGGGGCTGTCCTCCATCCATGCCCAGAGGATTTGTGTTTTCCCATCGCGCCCGATCAATTGATGATTGAACTGAATAGCAGCCTCGGCCAGAGCCAGTTCGTAGGGGCCGACAGAATCTGTTACCAACGGCTGGAAGGTGACACCTGTTCCTGTCATTTTAGGCACCGGTATGTTCGAAAGGCTCAGCACCCGTTCAATTCCATCGATTGATTCCAGGGCACGACTAAGTTTATCAAGGCGCAGAATCGAGCCGACCGATAACGCTGCAACCGTATCATATACAGCTATGACGACCAGCTCATCACTGCCGAACTGGTTTTTGAATTCGAAATATTCCAGCAAGGCGGGATCGTTATCAACAAACCAGATATCGAGGTCATTACTTACGGTTAAGCGGCCAATAAATAGAGTCGGAATCGCATTCAATGCGACCAGCAGGGCCACAAGGTAGCCCGGTTTCTTGATAATTTCTTTTATAGCGGCTCGAATAATGGAAACATCGCCTTCTGGTGATATAACTTATAATTTATCAATTGATTCCGTTCAAATTTAACTTGCATTTCTAATTTAGCAGCTACGAATATGCTGCGCAAGACTGTGGTCATTAGTGGGGGTATTCATAAGGAGGGTAGTTGATCGTCGCGATAATTGATCGGGCTATGACGCAATTTGGCGGAGTGATCATTCTTATCACAGGATTCGCCCTGCTGTTTCTCGCTAGCGAGATCCTTCGCGTCCGGGGAGGCTTTGCTCCCGAGTCGACCCGGAAGCTGGTCCATGTCCTGTCCGGCGTCTCCATCTTGGCCCTCCCATATCTGCCTATTTCAAAACTGACCTTTGTCGTGCTGGGAATCAGCTTCACCGTGGGTCTTTTTGCGACGCATCAATTCGGCCTGCTGCCATCAATCCATGCGGTACCCCGTAAATCAGTCGGGGCGATCGTGTTTCCGCTGGCCATGGTGTTTCTGCTACTTCTCCCAGAGCCAAGGGGTGTCGTGTTTACCTTGTCGGTTCTGCTGCTCGCTATTCCGGACGCTGTTTCTGGCATCATTGGCGTCCGTTACGGAAAGCGTCTTTATTATATAGCAGATTATCGTAGATCGGCGGAGGGATCCATCGCATTTTTTGTCACGGCACTGCCTCTATCGTGGGGGCTGCTCCATCTACAGGGGGGATATGCGCTATTGCCAGCGCTTGCAGGAGCACTGATATTGTCAGTGGTGGTTACGGTAGTCGAAGCGATAAGCGTTTGGGGCTGGGATAATTTGACGATTCCTGTGGCCAGCGCAGGCATACTGACCATGATGCAAAATCAAAATTTCCCACAGAGTCATGATAGCCACGCAATCATTGTGGCGGGCATGATATTAGCGATTCTGGCGCTGTACCGAATTTTGGTAATGAGTGTAGCCAGAGCCATGGGCACATTCATTATAGGTTACGGCGCTTACGCACTATTTGTAATTTATTCCTGAGGCAAAACCGTGGCTCCTACTGTTCAACCGCTCGCATCGATCCTTTCCCGCGCCAAGGAGCGTTGCTTTGTTATGGAAGATATTCCCTGGGAGCAGCAATTGGAAACCGGCAAGCTGTTTATTCCCGAGATTGTCACGCCGCTCAAGCACACTCCCTTCTATGAAAGGCTAACAGTTGAGGAGCGGCTTACCTATAATCATTATGCCGCTATGGCTGTATCGGAGCAGTTCTGCTACCTGGAGTCGGAGCTGCTCACCAAGGTAATTGGGGCGCTGCTACGACGCGATAAAAAGAAGTTAGATGGCGACCTGGCTTTGGCAATGGAAGGATTTATAGAAGAGGAGTTTTTGCATACTGAAGTGTTCCGGCGGCTCAACCGGATCAGTTGGCCAGAAATTTACGAGTCCGCTGATTACTACTTTTTACGCCCCGGTGTCGCGACCGGAATAACCAACTGGCTGGTGCGTCGCTGGCCACATTTCCTGATGGGGTGGGTATGGATGGCGCTTGCACTGGAAGAGAAGACCATTGCCATCTCACGGGAGTACGAGAACAAGGCAGAGAGCACCGTTGCGGATACCGATGGTCTCTATCGATTGATCCACAGGCTGCATGCTCGAGATGAGGTCCGCCATGTGCAACTCGATCAGCATGTCTTGCGGTACCTTTATAAGGGCGCGCCTGAGTGGCGAAAGCGTTTCAACACTCGCCTCGTCGCGAGGAGTCTGCGATCATTCACTACGCCACGGCTAAAATCGACCCGCGTCAATGTGTTGCGAGAGACGGTTAAGCGTCATTCCCGTCTGAAGCGATGGGAGCACGAGATGGTTGCAGCTATAACAGGACTATATACCAACGACGTGTACCAAAGTAGAGTTTGGGGAAGGAGCGCGTTACCGATAACGTTCCGGCTGCTCGATGGCGTAAAGGATATGGACGAAGTCTGCGCGGCGTTCCCCAGCTACAAGGAAATGGAGTAAGGTTATCTTTGGCCAACAGATGACGGCGGAAATTCTGTTGCTCCGATGACTTCTTCCACTACAACCCGTTGATAAAAGAAACCGCGATCCACGAGCGACAACTTCGCCCCCAGCTCCTCGTTCCGGCTAATAACAGTTGCCGTATCCCCCTGGCTCCAGCGAGGCACGAGCAAGTTCCAGTAACATAACCGGGCACCGTTTCTGGCCGTCCTAGCGATCTCCAACAGCAACCGTTGAGTGTCGTCAGCAGAAATGTACTCAAAGATATCAGACAAATTATAGCCGTCGAACGTCCCTGGAGGGGTCGAGCTGAGATGGCTCTCCAGGCTATCCTGAACGACTACGAATCGGTCGAGGCGATCTTTTAAGGTAGCAAAATTCGTTTCCGTCAGGTAGGGAGGCAGTCCATGCCGGCCGGAATAGTTGCCCGTGAGGATATACTCAATGAAATAATTGTTGGCTACAGGGAGTTGGGTGAGCGCCCGTTTCGCTCGCATAAGGAAATGGTTGCCGACGCTTCCCTCCTCGACATAGTTAAAAAAGGCGGGATCACGCCCTAGTCGTCCCAGTAGGAATTTCCCGAAAAAGATTCTAAAAAGCCACCTCCACCGACGGTTGTTCCAGCGATCAGCGTATACTCGTTCCTGCGTCGGCAAATCGGACGCAGCTAGCATCGCCTCAACGGTTTTCTTGGAATGGATAATGGGCAGAACGAACCTCCTGAATAGACTGAAATAGCGCTCAAATTTGCCTATATGGATGACCCCTCTATCAATATCACCCTGCCGATCTTGCCAATACCTGACTGCAGTCCCGGGCATTTGTGCCTGGCATTCATTGAAAAAGTCAGTGCGCGCATTTGAAGGCGTCACACCGAGAAAGGCGAGGCAATCCTTGTGGCCAAGCGTTGCGATGGCTGCAACTTTTAGATGAGTCAACGCGATTTGGGCCGGGTTGATATCAATCGCGATGACCTGCTGTGGATCGGTTAACAGTAAGGCCAGAGCGTTGTCCCCAGCCGAAGCGATTGAGATCAGGATGGAAGATTTTTCCGGTTGCAGAGCCGCCAACATTACATCAGCATCTTCCCAGACTTGCGAATATCGCAGGGTAGAAAATTCCGCACGGATGCTACCTTTAATGACGTCGATTGCCAATATTTATCCCCCGGGCTGTAGAGCGCAGTGTACGGCAGTAGGTCAATTTAATACTGGGTCAGGCGTGGAGTTCGATGCTCCTCGTGTTACTCATGGCCTAATATTGAAAGTGTCCATGTCGGTGTTATCGTCTATATTGACCCACCCTCATGATACTCACAATAAAACTACAGTTATCTCCTGAGTTTCGGCCGATATTCGCAGGTATTCTCGTGAGTAGTGGGAGTTTTCAGGTGGGTTTTGCTGTTGTTGAGCGTGAAAAACATACAATCATTCACAGATTATGGGATGTGCATAGGATCCGGCGCCCATCCCCGCGGCTGCTTAAAGCTTCTGTTAGGATTTTATGAGCCAGTTCAACATTGCTATCCGTATCAAGCTAAGCGAATTCCTCAGAAACATTGCTTCTTCGTCCTTGCTTCCAGCATAGAAGCCACTATCGTGAAGATCATCTCGCAAAAGACCGCCGTGTGCAAGCTTGGACCGAGTTTTGTACAGCTCATTGGCAAACTTCTTTAACTTTTCAGAGCCGAAGTCAGTAAGGAACTGCTTAAATCGGCTAGTGGCTCGGTAGCGTGGTAGTCCACACACGGGGCACTTCTCGATGCTTTCCGGAGTATGGCACTCTTCACACACTTTTATTGCTGGCGAATCGTCTCTAGAACAGTTCACAAGTGCTTCTATAGCCATGACAGCAGCGACAAGTGAAAGGCTCGCACTAGTAGTGTGGAGTTCTAACGCCCTGTTGTACAGGTGGCATGCCGTGTGAAAGCCAGTCTTCCTATCGGGATGCAATTTGAAATAGTGGTCAAAAAGCTGATCAATATTCTCTGGCAATTGAACCGTATTGTCTTCACCCGCATACATGACGTCGCGAATACTCGCGTAGTACTTCTGAACTGGCACTTTCGTTACTGCAGCACATGTGGGTTTCGATAGGCCTGAACCGCTTTCAAGAGGTCCGAAGATATATTCAATCTGACCCCATATTGAGCGGGCGGGTACATCCGTGTCCGTTGCTCGTGTTGGTATGAACCAATGCTGCTCATGGGTATAAGTAAAGAAGCGATGATTGGCAAACAGGGTCAGAAGCCCCGACACTTCAGCCCTAAGAGCGGGCAAGCGCTTTAGCGCCGTTTGCTGCTGATAAGCTTTGATCCAATCGTCTGAAGAGTCCATTTTTTTCTTGATGGAATGGTTCCGAATGTACTCGAATCTCTTGCGCTCCCATAGGTCCCGATGCCAAAGGAGTTGATTGCGATGAGGCCAGACATCGGAGAAGTAACTGATCTCCAGAATCAGGGGGTGGTCTTGTTGAAAGGACTGGTTTTTGGTCGCTGCCGGAAGGATCTGAAAAAGGTCATTGTATCGATAGTACCCGCGCAGGGGATAATTAGAGAGGAGGCCGGTCTGTTGGGCAATTGACTTCATTCTATTGCTCGATTTTCAGTGAGTATTATCTTGGGAGATCCTACGGTCAAAGCTCAGCGGCGGTGTTAGCCGTCCGTTGGAGAACCTTGTTGTGCGGCGAGCCCTAACCAAGAGCCTAGCGGAAATCATCGACTGACAATGTAATCACTTGTTGAATGGTATCGCCGTCGGTGATCTTGTACACAGGTTCCGCACGTGCGATCCCAGGCAGTATCTCGCTCTCAGTGTCCCGCGGTCCACCCTGCAGAATGCCGAAGACTTTCCCCGTCGTCCAGTTGAAAACCGGACCGCCACTATTTCCAAAAATGGCTGTTAGATCTAGCTGAAAACCATCAACGTATTCCAACGCCGCATTAGGTGATGGGATGATCGAGCTAAGGATACCTCGGGTGAAGGAGCTGGTGAGAGTCCCTAGTTGCTTTTGGAGGAAGTTACCTAGTGGAAAGCCGCACGTAGCGACGTCTAAACCCTCATTCACGTTGGCGTATTCCTCTATCTCCAGATGAGGAAAACCATCTTTGAAGGCGGGGTGCTGCGCCACCCGAATCAATCCCACGTCGCTGTCCATTTTGGCAACTGCGACTTCCATGATGGCAGGAAGCACAACAAGGTGCTGCCTCGATATCCGCGTCTCGAAGAACAGGGCATAGAGATTGGCCATGCGCACATTCCTGATGGGCCAAAGTTCCCTTTTTTTGTCTTCGTCGGGCACTCGGTCGATGAGTTCTCTTACGTCGCCCTTAACGGAGGCCGAGATCACATGCTCGCATGTAGCAATCACCCCTCGGGGATGGATACAGAAGCCGGTCCCTATGATGAGAAATGGTGCCTCCCTGGGGTTTTCGGGTGGTTTCTTGGGAACGAATGCGAGGGCGACGGTAGCGCGCTTTACCCTGTTGAGGATAGTCCTAGTTGTCATTGGTTAATATTGATCGCAGTGCCGCCTAACGTCCCGGCGCTCAGTCATGACCGCTACAAACAAAGGATCATTTTAGCACGCTGCGCTGCGGCCGTAAGTTGCAGCGGCTAGTTAGGCGGATTCATCACTCTTGTTTCGATATAAACCCTTCTTCTCCAAGTATCGGGCCATGGCCGGATTGAGACGAATCTTGCCGTCTTCAATGTCTTGGCCGATTACTTTAATTATCAGACTTACTGCCGATTGAAAGGCTGAAATGGCGTCTTTGGGTAATTCGGTGTGATCTTGCGACCAAAGATGGAGGTAGTTCCTGCGAATCATTCGAATGTTTTTGAATGCAGACTCCGTCTCGTCGTCTATGAAATCCAAGGAACTGAGGACTTGAACGCGACGCGTTTGGCCCAGCTTCTCGAATGTACTGCCAAAGAGACTCCTCTGCTTCGCCTCTGTCACTGGCTTCTGGTTGAGGGTAAACTCCGCGAGCTCATACATGAGGATTGCAACCATTTCTGAGACCATACCAGCAAGTGCAATAGTACCGAGATAGTTTTCAATCATATAGCTCGCTTTGGCATTCTTCAGAGGCCACACGAGTTTATCGAGTATCCGTTCTTCAGCTGGGGCGGCGAATAGTCGTTTTGGCTCTGTGCTGATCTCTTTGTAACGGGAAACCAGCGTATCGACCGAGCGATCTTGGCTCGGCCGACAGATAAACTCCAGAACGTCATTGTGAGTGACCGGCTTCTTTTGAAGGTCAGCCCAGGGTTCATCGACTTCGAGGAACGCTAAGGGGTTGATGTAGACCGGAAATATCTTGTCGGCGACCATCGATCTCCTTTTTGAGTCCGTTCCTAAACCACGTGCAAGATACTAAGCAATCCGCCTAACTACTATTTATAAAGAAATATTCCAGATCTTTTAACTATGATATTGTGTCTGTGACCGTGATGGAATCTAATTCCCTCTTCTAAATAATCCAATTCATACATGGCAAACAATCCCCCAGCTCGATAGTGTCTGTGTACTAATATTCCCTATGAAACACCCCGTGCCATGTCATCCGAAGCACCATGTTGGGCGCCATGGGCATGTCTAGCAGGTTAGAGCCGGAACTCCATGTGCATGATCCCTCCGATTACCTCTGGCTTCAGAACCTCCCTTCTGCGTTCGATCCACTGATCTCGCTCGTTTCGAACGACCAACAAGATCTGTTCAAACTGCTCGCAAAGCTCGTCCTTGTTTTCGGTATTCGTTAACCGGAGACGAAAATGGTCAAGTGTCTCAGGCCCTGCATGAAAAATCGCGGTCTTCGTATGTGCTAGCGCACTATCTGTGAACTGATTATCGTTCTGAAAAATCAGGTTCATCACGAGATTTAGCCGAGTGGATGGATCCTCCGTGATGACAGCCAGCGAAGCCTCAAGGTGCGCTCCAGCTTCCACATAGGCCCCCCGTCTGTTTGCATAGAGTGCGAGCCATCTGTCCGCATCAAAGTTCAACTCGCAGAACTTCCCTGCGATGCGAAACAAAGGCCGAGCAAGCCATCGCCAACCTGCTTCAGCAGCGCGCACTCCCAGGGCTGAGAACCTAAGGCTAATATTCCGCTTGCGCTGCAAATTCATATCGCGATCATTTCCTCTATGGATTTGGGCTCTGCAGAACGAGATTTTTGCGTCTAGGAAATGTGTCTCGCTGGGTTCAATGCCAAGAGCACTTTCGTAGCGAAGCAGGGCGTGGGCCCAGTATCCCCGATAATAGTATGCATCCCCCGCAAAGCGATAGAGTTCCGAATCATTGTCCTTGAGGAAGCAGGCACGGTCGTAGTGGTACGCCGCGTCTCTGAGATTACCCTGGTCATAGTGGATGAGGCCCAGATCCCTATGGAAATACCAGCGCTCCTCGTACGTTGGGTCGACACTCGAGAGTACTTCATAAAATGCGAGGCTTAGTGTAGCATCATGGCCCAGAGACTGACGTGCAAGATTGTATAGGTTCTCCGCTGCTGTCGGATCTTGCCCAAGTGCTGTCGTCAGGAGTTGGAAAGCCAGTTCCCGAGTCTTGCCGAGCGCGTGTCGTGCTTTTGCATGTTTCAAGCGCAATTCCGCCGAGATGAGGGCTATAACACCAGCGCTGACTACTTGGGTATCAAGAATGGGATGATCAAGGATTCGATGCACAATCTCGTCACAATGCTGCCCCTGATTAGACGCCGACACGTATGCAGCGGCCGCAAGCAATCGAGATCGGGGATAGTTG
>JACZSB010000019.1 GCA_022574435.1 Fidelibacterota bacterium | reverse complement strand
TGTGTAAGTAGTATACCACGTTATGATAATTTAAACTACAAGCTATTATATCATAATATATAAATTTAGTCAATAGATAAATACGCTACCTAGTAGCTGGTTTTGACAATCGGCATGCGGGTAAGTAACGCCTCGATAAGCCTTCTTGACAAGCGACCTAGACCCCTGTAATAAAATAAGGTACATTAACAATAAATAACGAGGCCTCCTACGGAAGGCCGAGGGAGAAAAAATATGAAACGAGTAATAAAAACACCGAACTTAGACAAACAAGATAAAGAAGTAGCACGGTTAACCGTCGCCGAAGAGGAAAGGCAGTTTGCCAGTGCAAATTTTACAGCATCGGAAAATCATGTATCCCCTGCTGTACGTGAAGCAAGTACATCTGTGGGAACAAACAAATACTCGGAGGGTTATTCTGGCGCAAGGTACTACAAAGGAAATGTAGTAATAGACCAAATGGAAACCCTTGCCGAAGATCGAGCTCTTGAGCTTTTTGGATTGAAGAGTGAGGAATGGAGTGCAAATGTTCAACCAACTTCTGGAAGCTGGGCTAATCTTGCCGTATACGGCGCGTTACTCAAACCCAAAAATCATCCCGACGGAGAAGATGTGGCCCTTGGCATGCGGCTTGATTTTGGTGGACACCTGACCCACGGCTTTCATGTATCTTTTTCTGGAAAACTGTTCCACTTTGAGCAATACGGCCTTGATGAAGCGGGGTATATAAACTATGACGAAGTTGACAGGCTTTGCGAAAAATTCAAGCCGAAGCTCATAGTCTGTGGCGCATCTTCATACTCAAGAATTGTTGACTTTGAAAGATTCGGCGAGATAGCGAAAAAACATGGCGCTTTGCTCATGGCTGACGTTGCACACATCGCGGGCCTCATAGCGGGCGGGGCTCACCCATCTCCATTCCCATATTGCGATATTGTAACCACGACCACCCATAAAACTCTGCGCGGACCGCGAGGCGCGCTGATATTTGCGCGTAAAGATGTTATGGTCGGAGAAAAATCTTTATTCCAACTTATACGGTCTGCTGTATTCCCCGGACTTCAGGGTGGGCCGCACAACCAGGGTAACCTGCGGCGCCCGCCGGGCCACAACGTTGATAATGTCCTGCACCGCCGCACCGGTGGGCGAGGTAATCACCCCGATCCGCCGGGGAAAGCCGGGCAGCGGACGTTTGCGTTCCGCATCGAACAACCCCTCACCCCGTAACTGCTCCTTCAAAGCTTCAAACTGCAGCCACAACTCCCCGGCTCCGGCCGGATACATGTTCTGGGCCACCAGTTGATATTGCCCACGGGGCTCGTACAAGGTTACGTTACCCCGGGCCAGCACCTTTTGGCCGTTAGCGGGCCTGAAGGGCAGGGCGGCGTTGGTCCCGGCGAACATCACCACCGAAATTTGGGAGCGGTCGTCCTTGAGCGCGAAATACATATGGCCCGAGGAGTGGTGCGTGAAATCGGAAATCTCCCCCTCGATCCAGACCAGGCTCAACTGTCCCTCCAGGAGTCGCTTGGCCTGCCGGTTGAGCTCCGAAACGGTCAATACCTGTAGGGAGCTGGTGGAGGACATCTAGGGCTTGCCGGTGTTAGAACGCACCAGCACTGGCACGTTGCATCATTGACAATGTTCGAAGAGGCCTCATGCTTCCATCCCCAAGTTCCAAGTTTCTACTTTCTAGGTAGGGTGAGCGGCAATATATTCTCTTAACTGCCACTGCCAACTGCCGACTGCCACTGCCACTGCCACTGCCACTGCCACATATGATAACCAGTATTAGTCCGGGGGTTGCGGGCTGCCGGCCTGTTCCCAGGCCCAGACCCAAAGGGCGGCCAACCGGGCGGTGGACCGGTCCAGCTGCCGCCAGGCCAGCGGTCCGGTGGCTTCGTAAAGCCGGTCTAAGTAGGAATCGGGAATAGTTGCCGGGTCGGCGGAATAGCCCTGGGTGAGTGTGGCCAGCTGGGCCTCTGTCAGCCCGGTACGGCCGGCACTGTCGGCAGCCAGCAGGGCGCCGATGTAGCCGTAACTCTCCGCCAGCCAGGCGAATACATTCTCAGCCGGATCAGTGATGGCGGGCAACTCCAGACCGGCGGGCCGGTAATCATCGAAGTGCCGGCGGATCATGGTAGTTTCGAACAGGTGATGAATACCATCATTACCGGTCTGCTTGCCGTTGTAATTAATGGTGGTATGCAACGGCATATGGCCGTCGGCCAGGTAGTGGCCCAGATCGGCGGCCAGCACCACCGCCCGTTCCCATTCCCCATCTTCGAAAGCATCCTTGAGCGCCCGGGTAATTCCCAGTATATGCCAGGGCAATGTGCCCCACTCGGGCAGGTTATCCTTCCCGAACTTTTTTTCGGCCGCCTTGCGCTCCCGGGGAATGGAGTCCAGCGGCGGGGCATCGTAGTACTCCAGATCAATGTAGTGGTTGGGAGCTTCGGCTGGTAGGAATTGGCGGCGTTGATCGGCGTCGGTCGACAAGGCCACCAGCCAAGGGCGCTGCCGCTGGAAATAATCCCCCAGTGGCGCAGGTAACAGATCCACCGCCCGGCCGTTCACCTCCCTATGGGCTTGAAAACCCCAACCGAGCAGGGACGTGACAGGCAAGCACACCACCAGTGCGGTGAAAACCGTGGTGATCAGCAGCGTGCGGCGGCGGTACCCACACCTAAACATGCCCATACCAAATTAGCGCAGTTTCTTCTTATGACGGTTCGCGCGCAGCCGCTTCTTACGCTTGTGCGTATTTATCTTGCGGCGTTTCCTTTTGCGACCACAGGGCATAATTACTCCTTATTAAACAGTACCTGGCGCCAAAATTTCAACTAGCGGCCAATGCCTTCCCCACCGCGGTCTTCAGACCTTTGGAAGGCTTGAAGACCGGTACGTGGCGCCGGCCCAATCTTACGGTTTCCTGGGTGGCGGGATTACGGGCGGTCCGGGGTTCCCGGATGCGAACCAGGAAAGTGCCGAAACCGCGCAACTCCACTTTCTTCCCCATCTTAAGTATCTCCTGAACAGTTCCCAGCAGCCCTTCCACCACGGTCTCAGTCTCAACTTTCGTCAATCCGGTCCGCCGCGAGAGAAAATGGACCAGCTCATTCTTGGTCAACGCCGGGCGATCACCCAGTAACTCCATAAGCTCAGCTCTGATCATGTCTTTGCCTACCTCATGCGGTATTGCGGTAAAACCAGCATTGTTTCGTTCCAGGTGGCGTAATCACCCAGCAGCAGTTTGCGAAGGGAGAAACGCTCCCGCTCCAGCGCCTTGACCGGCACGGGCCGCTCCAGGTTCCCGGTCAGGACTCCAGCTAAGTTAAGGGCATCCTCATAGCCCCCCAACAGGTCTATGAGCTCCAACTCCAGCGCCTGCCGACCAGTGAAGACTTGGCCGGTGGCCATTTTCCTGACCGCTTCCAGCGGCAGACCTCGTTCCCGGGCCACCAACTCGGTAAACTGCTCGTGCAGGTCATCGATCACTATCTGGAAACTGCGCCGGTCCTCAGCTGTGCTGGCGCGGTAGGGAGAGCCGGCGTCCTTAAGCGCCCCACTTTTGATCACTTCCACCGTCACCCCGATTTTGGAGAGCAGATCTTCGGCCACCGGGTAGTCCAGGATCACCCCGATTGAGCCGGTGACGGTGCCGGAATTGGCCATGATCGTATCGGCCCCCAGGGCCACCATCAAACCCCCGGAAGCGGCTACGGTGCCCATGGAAGCGATGATCGGCTTATGGCCGTCGTCCCGAATCCGGCGCAGCTTCTCGTAGATTTCCTGGCTGGCCGCCACTGTCCCACCAGGGGAATCCACCCTCACCAGTATGGCGTCGATGTCCTTGCGCCGGTTGAAGCGCTCCAGCTGCCGCACCACCTTTTCGCTATCCAACAGCAGCCCCTTGACCTCCACGATACCAATCCGGGGGCCTTTGCCGATAATCAACGGACCGGACCGCCGACGGCTAAACATGGAAATAACCAGTACCAGTAGGAAGATGCCAGTCAGCCAGAGCATCCACCTCATGGAGCGGTCGTAGCGGCTGCCGCTCATCCTTCCGACCTATAGATTACTAATTTCTGTCCCACCCGGATGTTTCCGGACCCGGGCCGCAGGCCGTTCCAGCGCTGCAGCATAGACAATCGTACCTCCAGGGCCTCGGCAATCTGGCCGAGCGTATCCCCGGGCCGCACGGTGTAAAACTGTTGCACCATCCCATCAGGCACCAGCGGCGCCGGTTGCTGCCGGGGTGGGTTAGTGGGCGTCCAGACTACCAGCTTCTGCCCCACCCGGATATGTCCGGTCCCGGGCCGCAGACCGTTCCAGCCGCGAAGCCTGGATAACCCTACGTAATGGGCTTCGGCGATCTGGCCCAATGTGTCACCGGGGCGAACGGTGTAGATTGTCTTCTTAACATTAGGATTCGACGAAGCCACCGGCTGCCGGGAGGCCACCGATGAGGCGGTCACTGGTATCTCCAGTCGCTGCCCCTGGCGCAATTTATGCCAGTTTCTGAGGCCGTTGGCCCGGGCGATGCGCGACATAGGCACTCCGTAGCGTTTGGAGATAGAATATAAACTCTCCCCCCGCCGCACACGGTGGCGCCGAATCTGTATGTCGGCCAACACCGGACCAACCTGCGATGCGATGGCTTCATAGTTGCGCATGAATGCTTCCCCGCTCCCCTTGGGGATTTTCAGCAGGTACGGCTTACCCTCCTCCGGCGGTGGAGTGGCGCTCTGGCGCAACTCGGGATTAAGGACCTTGAATGTGTCGGGGTCGGCTTCAGCGATCTGGGCTAATATGTCGAATGTCAGGCTGCGCTCCACCGGCACCACATCCCATTCCAGTGGCGGCTCCGGGTTAATTGTAAAACCGAATTTCTCGGGATCCTGGGCAATCAGAAAGGCCGCCATTATGTTGGGGACGTAATTGCGAGTCTGCCTTGGCAATATATATAGCTTCCAGTAATCACGGCTCTGGTGCACCCGGATGGCCCGGCGTACCCGGCCCTCACCGGTATTATAGGCGGCCATAGCCAGGTACCAATCATCAAACTCCTCGTACAGATCACTCAAATAGCGGGCGGCGGCCCTGGTCGATTTCTCAATATCCCGGCGCTCGTCCAGCCACCAGTCACGTTTGAGATCGTACCGCCGGCCGGTAGCGGAAATAAACTGCCACGGTCCGGTGGCATGTTTCCAGGAATAAGCCCGGGGGTTTAGGCCGCTCTCCACCAATGCTAGAAAGAGCAGATCGGTGGGCACCCCTTCCTCTACCAAAATCGGCTCGATGATCTTAGAGTAGCGCGAAATCCGGTTCAACCAGGCCTGCATGTTTCGCCGCCCTTGGGTGCGAAAAAATTCGATAATCCGGGCCACGTGATCGTTATGAGTGATCGGCAAACTGCCTTCCCCATCGAAATCGAGCCGGGCCACAGCCCCCAGGTCCATGGGCAACAACCGGGTGTAGCGGCTCAATTCGTCCCGTAGCACGGAGACTGTCAGAGAGGTTTCGATCTTCTCCAAAGTCTGGCTGTCGTTCTCATAAAACAAAATAGAGGCGTTCAGGAACCTATTAAACTCCAGTCGCTGCAACTCATCTATCATAGGCAGCTGTTCAATGTCTGACATCGCTTCAAAAAGCAGGTCGAAATAAAAAGCCGCATTCAGGGTGTCCAGCGACTTGTCGGCCACAATGGCCTCTACGAAAATCAGCTGGGCCTCCTGCATCAGCTCGTCGAAACGGGATTCCTCCTCCAGCCGGTTCAAGTCAACGGCATAGACTCCGTCGCCCAGGGCGGTACGCTGGTCCTGGGCCGCCAGCCCAACGCCCGCCGGCAATCCCCATAGTGCCAGTAGGAGCACAGCTGCATACTTCCGGGAGATATGTTTCATAACGGCTGCGAATTTAGGTTCCCTGAGGCCTGGAAGCATCATCTCAAATTGGATGAGCAGGCTCAGTTCCCTGCCAGCCGCTGCAGCAGCAGTGAGGTACTGCGATGGGGCAGCAGGGGGATTACCTGCACCTGGCCGGCATACTCCCGGCCCACCACCTCTTCGATTGTATAATCTCCGCCTTTTACCAGGACATCGGGCCGCAGCAGTTTAAGCAGCTCCTCAGGTGTATCGTGCAACTCACTCTCTTCTATGGCCGCCACCGGCTCTTTAGGGAATACCACTACCACCTCAACCATCTCCAGGGCACCCACGATGGCTGTCCGGTCCTCCAGCGGGGTGACCGGCCGTCCGGAGCCCTTCAAGCGGGCCACGGACTGGTCGCTGTTCAGCCCTACCACCAAATGATCGCCCAGCTCCCGGGCCGCCCGGAGCAGATGCACATGGCCGGCGTGCAGCAGATCAAAGCAGCCGTTGGTGAATACCACCCGCCGGCCGGCGGCCTGCTGCGCTCTGATCCAGCCGGCGCAATCATCCCAATCGCGGGTTTTATCCGCCAACAGAGCTCCCGGTAACCGGGCAGGCTTGGCATTCGCCGGCGTGGCAGAGAGAAAATTCCCATTCCAGCATACCCTGCTGCTGTCCGAACGACCGGGGCCGTGGCAAGCCCAACCGTATGGCCAGCCGCCGGCAACGGCCATAGTACCAGCCCAGGGGCAGTCCGTACCAATCGGCAAACCGTTCTGTGGCGCCCCTGGCCGCAGTCAGGGGATACAGCCAATTTCCGGCTACTTCGATTAGAAACTGTCGGGAGGGCATAGCTATCCCCACCTGATCCAGCTCCCGGGCCAAGTCCCCCAAGCCGGCCAACGACCAACAGTGCCGTAGATCCTCCTGGTGATAGGCGCTGTAAGCTAGGGCGCTCATTAGATTGATCCGGCCGGGCAGTTGCCGGCGGCGCGACCGGTTGCTCGGGCGGAGCAATACATTGCTGACCTGGGTCACGAAGGCGTAGCTGGTTCCGGCCTCCGGGAGGCTCTGTTCCCATACCTCAATCAATCGGCTCCGGACCGGATCAGGTCCTAACCGCTCCGCCAGCCGGGCCCTGAACCACTGTTGATCCCGATCCCGCCAGTCCGACAATCGCCGCCACCATCGTTGCCGGGCTAATGAACCCAGAAATTCATCCAGCGCCCCAAAATCCGCCAACGGTGCGGAATCGATTTCGCAGGGCAGGGCCGCCGGTGGCGCAAGAGACAGGGGAACAGTGGGTATAAGCCGGCTCTGATTCACCGTCACCGGCCGGTTCGAGCCGTCGATGGTAACGTGCAGGATCACCCGGTCATAGCGCCGGTCCCATTGATGGCCGTGTTGCTGCCAGCTGTGCTGCCGGAGATGTAATTCCACGTCGCCCCGCCGTATCGATCCATCGGGGAAGGTCACTACCGAGCCTAAATAGTCCGGACCGGGACCACCGTTGCGCCGGCCCGGCTCCACCACCAGGTATGGTCCGTCTTCGGTCGGCATGGTGCGCCCCCGGCTGCGCTCCCAGCGGATATACAAATCCGACTCGCGTTCCCGAACCGCCGCGGCGGGTGCATATTCCAGCGATTGGTAATAGACTTCAGCGATTGTCTTGCCGGGCTCGGAAACTGCACTGGGGTGGGGATTGTATGGGCTGAAGGTCGTCATCGGTCAGATCGGCTGTCTCTATTGGCCTGCCAATTGTAACGTAAATTAGCGTGAAAGTCAAGCTCAGTCCTCCGGGGGGCAGGCTTTAAAGCTGCCATTGATCGCCACGGGTACCAGCGGCCTCCCGCTGCCGAGGGCCTGCCGGACAAGCCCGCACCATGATTACGACCGGGGCCGGGCTGTGATTACCGCTATACCCCTATTATCATCCCGCTTATAGATTCTTCAGCCCTGTGACTGGGGTCGGCAGGCCTGTAAAAACAGAGGTACTGCCGCGCCCAGGAATTTGCCGCTATCATCCACACTCCGCTGGGAGCGGTTAAATAGTCCCGTCACTATTGCTAATGCCGGCATAATCAAGGTGGTTGGCTGGGGGGAGATAATGCTGGCCCCAACGATCGGCAAAAGCCTCATAGAGGCTCGATCACTGGCGCTCCATAATAGGACACCAGGGCTTCCGGAAGCACCAGGCTGCCGTCAGCCTGCTGGCAGCTCTCGATCAGCGCCACCATCAGCCGGGGGGTGGCTACTCCCGACCCGTTGAGGGTATGCACATATTCAGGTTTTCCACTGTCGCCGCGGCGGAACCGGATCCGTCCCCGCCGGGCTTGAAATGCTTCGAAATTGCTGCAGCTGCTCACCTCCAGCCATTTCCCGGTCACCGGCGCATGCAGTTCCAGATCGTAGCATTTGGCGGCCGCAAACGACAGGTCGCCGGTGCACAGCTCCACAACCCGGTAGGCCAGGCCCAGGCGCCGGAGGACGGCTTCCGCATCAGCCCGCAGGGTCTCCAGCTCCTCATAGGAATTGTCCGGATGGACAAATTTGACCAGTTCCACTTTATTGAACTGGTGCACCCGCAGCAGCCCCTTGGTTTCCTGTCCGTAGCTCCCCGCCTCGCGGCGGAAGCAGGCGCTGAAAGCGGCATATTTAACGGGAAGCTGGTCCTCTGACAGAACTGACTCCTGATGGATATTGGTCAGCGGTACCTCAGCCGTTGGTATCAGAAACAGGTCATCCATCGTGGTGAGATACATATCCTCTTCCAGCTTTGGCAGTTGCCCGGTGGTAGTAATAGACCGGCGGGTGCTGAGGAAGGGGGGATAGATTTCGGTATAACCATGCTCCCGGGTATGGAGGTCCAGCATGAAATTAATCAGGGCCCGCTCCAGCCGGGCGCCCCGGTCGGTATATAGCGGGAAACCTTTACCGGCGATCCGAGCCCCCGCCGCGAAATCCACCAGCTGCAATGAGGCCAATAATTCTACCTGATCCCGGGCATCGAAGGGGTGCTCTACCGGATCGCCCCAAGACGCCACCACCTGGTTATGGCCGGCGCCTTGACCCACCGGGGTGCTGGCGTGTGGCAGGTTGGGGAGCCAGATCAGCTTTTGCTCCAGCTCCGCCCCCATGGCCTGGGTCTCACGATCCAGTACCTTGATGCGGCCGGTTAGCTCCCCCAGCTCAGCGATACGGTCCTGGGCCGATTGGCCCTCCCGCTTCAGCCGGGCCACCTCGTCACTGGCCCGGTTACGCTCGGCCTTGAGCCGCTCCACTGCCACCGTTTTCTCACGCAAGCGAGCATCCACTGCCACCAGCCGGTCCAGTTCCAGCGGGTCGAAGCCCTTATTACTGAGGCCCGCCTTAACCTGCTCCAGGTTGTGACGGATGAGGCGCATCGGTAACATCTAATAACTTTATTATAAAAGGGTTACAGCTGGTATTGCGCCGGCACTCCAGAGCCTGCTTCCGCTCCCTGCGGATAATTCCGGCTGGACGGATACAGGCTGCGGCGCTAGGTGCCCTGGCCGCTCAGGACCACCCTGATGGTCATCAACAAGATTTTTAAATCCAGCCGGATCGAGAAATTCTCGATGTAGAAAAAATCGTCCTTCAATTTACGCCGGACGTCCTCCAGGGAGGTATCATAATTACCCCGCACCTGGGCCCAACCGGTGATACCTGGACGCACCTGCAGCCGCCGGTAATAATAGGGAAATTCCCCCACAAACCAGTCCACGAAATGGGGCCGCTCGGGGCGGGGGCCCACCAGGCTCATATTACCCAGCAGCACGTTCCACAACTGGGGCAGCTCATCAATGCGCAGGCGCCGCAGCACCCGGCCGATGGGTGTGGTCCGGGGATCGTCCGCCTGCGCCCATACCGGCCCAGTGGCGCCCTCGGCGTTCTCCACCATGGTGCGCAGCTTATGGATATTGAAGCGTTTGCCGCGGTAGCCCACCCGTTCCTGGATAAAAATGGCCGGCCCCGGGCTGGTTAGCCGCACCAGGATGGCCATGACCAGCAGCAAGGGGCCGATTATCAGCAGACCAGCCAAGGCAATCACCACGTCTATGGCCCGTTTCACATAACGTTGGAAAGGGGTGATGAAATCGGGGTTGATCCGAATCAGGGGCAACCCGTAAATATGCTCCGTACGGGCCAGGCCGGTCACCACTTCGTACATATCAGGCAGGATCTTGATTTCTACCGGTGCGCCGTTGATGGTAGACATGAGCTTTAAAAGTGATTCATGCTCCGGCTTGTCCAGTGTGATGATCACCTCGCTGATGTTGTGTTTTTGCAATAGGGCCGGCAATGCCTTTAAATCGCCCAGCAGCGGTTCGAAGGGCGACCCGGGCGGCGGTAGGTCGTCATCCACAAACCCCACCAGGTCATAGCCCAGTCCGGGTTGTTCCCTAATCCGGCGTGAAATTTCGTCCCCCCGCTGCGTAGTCCCAATAATCACGGTTTGGCGGGTACCGATATGGTAGGCAAAGAGCATCTTCTGCACAGACCGGAGCAGCCAGCGGTAGGGAACCGTTAACAGGCTGAAGAACAGCCCTAATTTGACCAGGCCACGGGGACCTATGGACATGGTGATCTCAAATATGGTCCCCAGCAGTATTAACGCGATGGTGATAACCGCCGCATTGCGTACCACCTGGAAGGTCTCGTCAACCCGGGAAATGGCACCGTCGGGGTTGTACTGGCCGAGCAGTTTCAAAGCAACCAGATTACCGGCGGCGAAGGCCCCGAACCAGGGGTCTAAAATCAGCTGCCCAAAATGACTGGAAATCGACCTCAGCGCCAGCAGGAGGCTGGCCAGGTCACCCAGCAGCAACAGTCCGATAATGAGCACATTCCAGCGTTCTCTCGACTTCATAACACTAATCCAATGCTGGTTAATGGAATACCCTTATATCAAACTGTCTTAGACGTCACCTCCATTGCTGCTGAGATCCAAGATACAAGCACCGAAGCCACCCAGCGTAGCAGCCGGGAAACCAAGCTTCGGTGAGTCAGTAATATATTACCGCTAAGAGCGTTTGGCTACCAAAAAAATGGCCGCCGGTTTCAGCGAATCCCTAAAAGGGCTTGCGACCCCAGCGTCACCCATCAGATACTTGTATTCCAGATGCTCAATTTCCTACCTCAGTGCTTCGCCCAAAGCTTGGGCTACCTGCTCGATCTGACCGGTAGTTATTTCCGGAAAAAGCGGCAGGGAAATCAACCGGTCCATCTGGGCGTAGGTAACCGGGAACTCCTCCGGCTTATGCCCAAAGCGTTCATAGGCTTCTAAAAATGGTAGGGCGATGGGGTAATGAACCCCGGCGTGGACTCCCTTATCCTGTAGCACCGATAGCACCCGGTCCCGCCGGTCCACCCTGGTGACGTACAGGTGATAGACGTGGCTCCCGGGATCGCTTTCCCGGGGCAAAGACAGCCCCAAAGGTTCCAGCAACCGGTGGTAAATCTCTGCCACCTCCCGCCGCCGGAGCGTCCATTGGGGCAAGTGTCGCAGCTTCACCGACAATACGGCGGCCTGCAATCCGTCCAGGCGACTATTGATCCCTTCGAACTCGTGCCGGTATTTTTGGTCGCCGCCATGGGTATGCCATTTGCGTATCAACCCGGCCAACCGCTCATCGTCGGTAGTAACGGCGCCTCCATCGCCATAAGCGCCCAGGTTTTTCGCCGGATAAAAACTGTAGGTTACAATAGAACTCAGTTCACCGACCCTGATTCCCCCGCGCTGAGCGCCGTGGGCCTGGGCGGCATCCTCCACCACCAACAGTTGGTGGCGGTCGGCAAACCGGCGAACCGCCGGCATATCCATCATCTGGCCGTACAGATGGACCGCAATGACCACTCTGGTGCTATCGTTAACCAGCTGCTCTGCCCGGTCTAGATCCAGAAGGTAGCTATCAGCATCTACGTCGCAGAACCGGGGCCGCCCGCCGGCGTGGGTCACCGCTTCAGCGGTGGCGATAAACGTGTTGGCCGGTACCAGCGCCTCAAAACCGGGCTCGAGCTGCAGGCTGCGTAGGGCAATCAACAAGGCATCTGTGCCGTTGCCCACCCCAATCACATGCCTGGCGCCGGTGAACAGCGCGAAATCCGCCTCGAATTGCTCCACATACCGTCCCCCGATAAAAGCGCAGCTGTCCAACACATCTGCCACGGCGGAATCTATTTCCGCCTTGATGGTGTGGTATTGAGCTTTTAGATCCACCAGGGGGATTGGTTTGCTTGTCAAGGGACGCTCTCCTGCCTATTTTATCTTCGATCCGGACAAGTGCGGCTGGGAAATTACATGGCAATTACAATAGCTAGTTGTCATTGAGGCCGATCATCAGGTTTACTGAGCTGGCGGCGTATTAAATGTTTTTGTTTTCGTTTGAATCATCTGGCTCGATATGTGACCATAATTGGCTAAAATGGCGTTTCCGGGAAAACGTTTCTAATAAATCCGGAGGTGTCTGGATTTTCCCACCGCGCTCCTGTATCTTTAGTATTTTTGCAACTATTCCAGCCCGGTCCTGGTTGGCGAATTGATGTACTCGACCGCTTGCGGTTAGGATCCCCGGCAATGTCCCCGGAATGCAGGCGATAACATCCAAATCAGCGGCTAAATATTCGTAAACCTTGTTAGGCACGCCATTTTCCAAGAACCTGGTATTCGCTCGCCACCCAACGATTCCAATATGGCATAGGCCCAAGAACGAGATAAGAAATTCACTGGGGATTGGATCCCAGACGGCGCAATTTTTCACTGTTTGTGCTTTTATTCTATTTTCCAATTCCGTCCTCTGAGAACCCTCGCCAACAAACAGAAAAAGAATTTGCTTTACGTCGGCCTGCCCGATATCAGCGGCTGCGGACAAAAAGGGATCGAAATCGTAAAACCTCCCAATATTGCCAATGTAGACCACTACGAAGCGGGATGCCAACAGCTCCTTCTGTTGGGCCGTCAAAGAGGGGGGAATTGCCTTACGGGATAGTAATTGATCCAAGTCCAAGCCGTTGGGTACCACCACTATATCCCGGGCATGTTTCGCAATCGCCGGTTGCCAAGTCTCGTTAACTATACTCACCAGCTTGGCCCGGCGATAAAGCCAGGCTTCGGCTTTCTTCAATAAGCGATATAGGACCCCTTCCTGGAGAATTCCCACATCCTTCAGGGAGTCGGGGTATAGATCTCTAATATCCAGGACATATTCGCTGCCCCGCAACCATCGCATAACCGGTCCAACGAATCCCAGAAAAAATGAGGGGATGGAGATAATGATCAAATCATAGCGCCGAGCGATCAATATATGTAGCAGGCAGTTGCCGGCATAGTGAATTTCACTGAGCAGCCTGATCACCAAATTTCCCCTTTTGGGTATCTTATAACAGCGCTTCAGTCGGTATGGTCTGCCATCCGCATCCTCGGCTGGCCACTCCTTTTTCTTGATAGTTTTACTCCAGGGATATGAAGGCACCGGCGCCAGTACAGTCAGCTCCGCCCGGTCGGCAATGAACCGCGCCAAACTGCCCATTCTTTCCGCTGCTGCACCAATTTCCGGCGGGAAAAACTGGGTCAGCAATAATACTCTCATGCTAGTATTTCTCGATAAATCTCCAATAATACCTGCGCTTGGGAATCCCACGAATATCGTCGACTTACGTCCAGCGCTTTTTTAGCCATTGTTGCTCGCCGATCCTCGTCAAAAAACGCTTGAATGGCGGATGCCAGGCCGGCTATATCGCCAGATGAATAGCTAGCCATAAACCCATCCTCCCCGAACTCCCCCATTATACCAGGGAGATCGGTAGTGATCACCGGTAACCCGGCAGCGGCATAGTCAAATATCTTGGTTAACAGTGCATGGCGATAGTTGGGGTAGTCCCGGACGGGGTTAATCCCAACATGAAATTCCGGTAAGCACCGGGATAACTCGGTCACGGGGACCCATCCATGATAGTGCAGCCACCCACTGAATGCGGGCGAACGGAGCCAGTGTGCCAGTTCCATTTCGCCCATTTGGCCGAAAATATCCAGAGTTACACGCCCCGACTCAGACCACACTTGCGATACGGCCTCAACCAGGTCGGTAATACCCCTGGCTGTCGAAAGGGAACCGACATAGACCAATTTCAGTGGCAAGTTATCGGGGCGGAGAACGGGCTTTGGCCGATCCTGCCGGAGGGGATAGTTCTGAACCAGACTGCAACGGGGACTCCGGAAGGTCCGCTGAATGCTCTGTGCAGCCAGAATTATCCGGTCGAAAACCGGGATACTAGCCAGTTCCAGTAATCTGACTATCCAACCAAGCATACGGCCGGTGGGCGCAGCCAACCATTTTCGGCTACCGAACATTTCCAAGGAATCTTCATGCATGTCATAAATAACCTTTTTGCCCAGTAGCTTGGCGACCCAACCAACGGCAATCAGCTCCGGGTCGTGGAAATGAAATAGATCATAATCTCTTTTCAGCACCTCCACCAGAATTTTACCTATTCTTCTCAATCTAGTAATAGGTGTTCCCCGATATCTTATCCGCGATTCGACCAGCGGTAATTGGAAGATATGCACGTTTTCTGGGATCGAACCATGCGCGCTATCGTTACGTACCGCTATCAGGTTGATATCACCGATCTGGGCCAAAGTTAGCGTTTCCTTGTAATATACTCGAATGTCATTCCAGACGTGTACCGAAGAGGCAATCAGAATTTTCGGCCGCACCATTTCTAGTTAGTACCGACTGTATGTCAATTGTCGGAAAGTTTGTTGAGAATGCGCGCCGGATTGCCCGCCACCACCACCCCGGACGGTACATCTTTGGTTACCACTGCACCAGCTCCTACTACACTTCCGGCTCCAATGCGTACCGGCAGGATTGTGGCGTTCGAGCCGATCGAAACTCCATCCTCTACCACAGTCGCTTGCCATTTAGTTGGGTCCCCGGCTGGACCACCACCTTGAAAACTGTCGTTGATAAACATCACTCCGTGGGCAATGAAACAATCATCGCCGATCTGTACTTTGTCGCATATGAAAGTATGCGACTGGATTTTAGTACGGTCACCGATCACCGCACCGGCCTGTATTTCAACGAAAGCCCCTACCAGGCAGTCCTCGCCTAGACGGCAGTTATACAAATTGACATGGCGCCAAATGACGGTGCCCTTCCCTACCGAGACGTTGCGGCAGGTGCGAGTATCGTCGTCGGTGGAATAAAGTTGGGGCCGGTCAAATTTCAGCATTAGCGCTCCACCGACACGAAGGTCCCCTCGAGCGCCATGGACCGAGTAGCCGCCTCCAGCACCTGCACAGTATGCAACCCGTTGGCCCCGTCTGTGAGCGGTTTACGGTTTTGAAAAATGGCCTCGACGAATTCGGCAATCTCCATCTTCAAAGGTTCTACAAAATCAATCTGGGGAATTTGCATTCCTCCGGCTCTCAACCGCAGCTGGAAAGTCCCGAAATCCTCGTACGAGCCCAAAGTGGCCTTCTCCGGATGGGCCCGGTCCACACCCTTGTCATAGATCACCAGCTTATTCTCGGCCACATCATCGTAGACCGCCATCTGTTGGCTGCCTACCACAGTCAGACGTCGGACTTTCTGAGGATCCAGCCAACTTACCTGGATGGAGGCGTACTTCCCATCAGGAAATTCCAAGTCCAGAAAAGCCACATCCGCGATGCCGGGCTGGATATAGGATGCCCCCCTGGCCGAGACCCGGCTGGGCATTTGGCCAAAGAGATACAATAGGATTGAAATGTCGTGTGGGGCCAGATTCCATACTGCATCTATGTCTTTCCGCACTCGACCGAGATTGAGCCGTTGCGCATGAGCATAGTATATCTCTCCCAGGTTGCCGGCTTGAATAATCGTCTTGAGTTCCCGTACGACCGGGTTAAAAAGAAAAGTATGCCCCACCATCAGGATTACCCCCGCCCTGGTCGCCAAATCGATCAGCTGCCGGCACTCCCCGGAAGTCATGGCTAAAGGCTTCTCAACCAGACAGTGCCGCCCACTTTCTAGCACTTGCCTCGCCAGGTCAAAATGCGTGCCGGCGGGAGTGGCCAGCACCACCGCTTGAGCACCCCATTCTTCCAACTGCTTCATGGTGGTGTTAGTGGAGAAGGGCAACTCCGGGTAGTGCCCGGCCAGCCAATCCCTTACTTGATCATTGGTATCCACTAATCCCGCCACCTCAACCGCCGGGTGGGCGAATAAGTTCCGCATCAGATGCGGTCCCCAATAGCCACAGCCGAATTGAGCTACTCTGATGCTGCTCATTATCTGCGTTTTCACCATCTAAATTCTTTCATTCATCACTGGTGACTATCGATCCATTGGCCCTTAACTTGGTCAACCATTCCTGATTGAGCCACATTAACCCTAAGACGTAACATGAGCCTGACAGCAGTTCCAGGACGGCGATCAGCATAAGTGATGGATCGGCGACCCAATAATGGATCACCGTCCAGAGTAGAGTGAGAATCAAAACGTTAAGCCCGGCGACCTCGATAAAAAACCGTGGTTCCAACCAGGTAAATCCATAGAGCTTGACGCAGGTTACTACCGACATCAGCCCCAGCACCCAAAAACCGACCACGTACCCAATGGTTACACCTTGCCACACCGAATAGTTTAACAACCCGATCAATACCCAGGCTACGGCCACGATACAAACCAGACCCGTAAGTATATTGCGTGAATTGTACCCCGTTTCAGCAATCGCGTCTATCGGGTTACGGGAAAGCTCGAAAAGCAGGTAGCCCGTGAGGGAAAGTGAAAACAACCGGAAAATCCTAACCCCGGTGAAGGTGGATGCTCCCAGCCAAGTTGTCAATATTGGTTCGGCGAAAAACCAAAGATGGCAGGTGGCGTATAAACCGATGGCGATCCCGCCCATATATAGAGCGCGAATACCGAGTCTGACCGACTCGGAAGGTCCTTTCAAGGCGTGATATGAAAGGAGCGGAAGCAAAACGATCCCGATAGGTCCAAACACCACATAAAATAACCGGTTTACCTGCATGCCGACCGAGAAAAAAGCCACTTCCTCCCAGGTGGCGAAATATGCGATGAATATTGGTCCCAGCGACATTAATGCCAGCATACCCCAGCTGGCGCCCAGCCGCCGGAAAGCATACGAGCTGATCTCCCGGCGCAATGAGTGATCGGTGGTGTGCGGATTCAGCCGGATGGCCTGGAATAGAGGTCCCGCCATGGCCGCAAGGGTGATTACAAGGACGGCCAAACCATGAATGGCGACCATCGACATCATTGGAATGCCGGGTAACACCAAGATGATGGCCAGCGGCAATAGGCCAATATTTACCAGCTGCAGCGCGTTGGCCATGGCCATTAACCGCAGTCCGCGGAAGTAGTTATAGGCTAGCAGATGAAAACTGCCACCAGCCCCCAACAGACCTATGGGGAGTGCCGCGCGCGAGAGGACTGTCTGTGAATCAGTCAATAGAGACACCAGGTAGAGCCCCAGGATAAGGACCATCAAGGTGGGAAGTCCAAAACGCCCGAAGATGGACAGACCATGCCGCAGGATGGACAGACGCAGCTCGGGGCGGTCCCGGTGTAAGCCGAGATACCTCGGTATGGCGATACCCACACCATATAGCGAAACCGGAATCAGCGCAAAGGCCACCCGCCGCATCAACAGATATTCTCCCAGAGCGTCTATTCCATAGCTGCGGGCAATCAGACCGTTCAAGATAATGATCCCGCCGATTACAGCCAAACCGTTAATTATGGTCATGGCAATTTGTGAAATAATCCGGGAGCCTGCTATGTCCATCGATCTCCTAATTTGGCCTGAAAAATTCCCCATCGCTCTATTCCATTCCCTCCCTAAAATCAGGCCCCAGGATGATATGGACTATTGCCGGTCCGTCCGAGCCCGAATATATATCTTGTCTGTCACTGATAGTGGCGTACTGAGCCAATATTTGTTCCGTACCATCCCCTACTTCCGTCATCAATATCAAATCACTGATTTCCGGATTATTCAATTCGGCGGCCAGCTGTTCCATCCCCATCGGCTGAAGATAGGTTACCAGATTATAATCGAGCATATAATAGTTGAATGTCGGTAATATGGTCGTGGGCAAAAGCAATTTGCCGGCTGGCGGGGTTTGAAGAAAATGATCCACCGTCCGGTTAATGACCTGGTCAGAAATCTTCGATGACGGCACGGGCCCCGTAACAAATAGATTGTTCACCATCAGGCTAAGTATCAGCAAACCTGAGGCGCCAAACTTTACCAGCTTCTGACGTCCCTGGAATGCTTCAGCCAGACTGAC
>JACZSB010000247.1 GCA_022574435.1 Fidelibacterota bacterium | reverse complement strand
CCTCCGTTGATTATAACCTCACTTTCGGTTTGGGACAGATTGCCATGGTGGACACCTTGATTGTTGATTGGCCGGATGGATCCAGGGGGACAATGGCAAATGTTCCGGCAGATCAGCTGGTTACCGTGTATCATAGGGATGCCAGGCCTTATCAACCGGTACCACCGCCGGCTGTAGAGCCAGTCTTCCGGGAGATCACCGCCACATTCCCACTTCAGTACCGGCATGTTGAAAATACGTTTGTCGATTTTAACCGCGAGCCGCTGATCCCCCATAAATTATCCACCGAGGGACCTAAAATAGCCACCGGTGATGTAAACGGCGATGGACTGGAAGATCTATATATAGGGGGCGCAAAGGGTTTCGCGGGGCAGCTATTGATCCAGACGGCATCCGGCACATTCAAAAACAGCAATGAGCAGCTGTTCCAGGAGAGAAAAATCTCTGAAGACGTGGGAGTGACGCTGTTCGACGCTGACGGTGACGGTGATCTGGACCTTTACGTGGTCAGTGGGGGCAACGAGTATTCCCGGCGCGCCCCCGCGCTCCTTGACCGGCTTTATATCAACGACGGGAGGGGGGGCTTCACGCAATCCACCAGCGCGTTGCCCGAATTGTATGCCAGCGGGTCCTGTGTCGTGCCCGGGGATTTTGACGGCGACGGCGACCTGGACCTATTTGTGGGCAGCCGCAGCATCCCCTGGAAATATGGGCTGACACCCAGCAGCTACCTGTTGGAGAATGACGGTGGGGGGCAATTTTCAGTGGTCACTGAGCGCTATGCTCCGGGATTAGTCAATGTGGGGATGGTGACCGATGCCCAGTGGGTCGATTATGATAAAGACGGCAGCCTGGACCTGGTGGTAGTTGGTGAATGGATGCCGGTAACCCTGTTCCAAAACAACGGCAATAGCCTTGTAAATGTCACTCAGCAGGTTGGTTTGGAGAATACCGATGGCTGGTGGAATTGTATTATAGTTGATGATCTGAATGAAGATGGGTATGTAGACCTGGTGGCCGGTAATTGGGGGCGGAATTCCAAAATCCAGGCATCCCTGGCGGAGCCGGCATCTATCTATATATCCGATTTTGATGGGAATGGATTGATCGAGCAGATACTGGATTATTACAAGCTGGGTGAAAGTTATCCCCTGCTGCTGCGACCCGATTTGATGAATCAGCTGCCCTATTTGAAGAATAAATTTCCAAAACATGCCGATTATGCCGGCCGGCGGATCACGGAAATATTTACCAAGAAACAGCTGGACAAGGCCACAGTGAAAAAAGTCTATACCTTTGCCACCACCGTGTTTTTCGGGAATAAAGACGGAGCATTTCAGCAGCAGCCACTACCTGTTGAGGCGCAGTTTTCGCCGGTCTTTTCGATCATGGTCCAAGATTTCGATACCGATGGGTATAAAGACCTGCTCCTGGCCGGAAATTTCTATGGCGTTCAGCCCCAGATGGGGAGGTATGATGCCAGTTACGGGACCCTGCTGACGGGGAATGGCGCCGGCGGTTTTACCTCCGTGCCGATGCGTGACAGTGGACTATCTCTCACCGGCCAAATTCGGGATATTGCTCCTTTTACCTTTGAAAATAAACAATCGGTGATTGTTTTTGCAAAGAATGACGGCGCGATTCAGGTTTATGAGATCACGACCAGATAGTCGACCTGATTCGCTTGCATGGGCCGGGTATTGTACATGAGTGTGTGGGCTTATTTTAAGGACAGGCTGAAAAGAGCAGCATTATTTTCAGGCTGCTTTTTTTTCATTATGGTCGGCTGCTCCAAAGAAGCGGCAATCGATGCCGAGACGGCCAGGCTGATGATCACCCACAGAAATCTCGGGCTGGCCTACCTGGAGGAGAGTAATCTTCCGGATGCGCGGGATGAATTTCTACTATTGGTGGAAATTGCGCCCCGGGAGACTTTGGGCTATGCCAACCTGGGTTTGACCTATTTACGCATGGCGGGGGGGCTGGGACAGGCCGAAAAATGGCTACAGAAAGCGTTGCGCCTTGAGCCGGATCATCCTGATATTCGTCTCTTACTGGCGCAAGTACATGAACTGACCAGTCGAAAAAACCAAGCCATTCACACCCTTGAAAATACCCTCAAGGAGCATCCCAATCATGTGCGGACGTTATATCAGCTGGCCCAATACTACCTCGCCGCCGACGATCCGGCCACCCGGCAGCAGGCGGTGGAGCGACTGATCCGGGTGGTAAATATCGTGCCCGCCAATGTGGCTGCCAGCCTCCAGTTGGTGGAGTTGCTGGTACAGTACGGCAAGCCTCTACTGGCGGTGCAGCACCTGGAAACTATCCGACAGATCCTACCGGAATTGCCGGCCGGTTCACTAGAAATATTCCGCAGAAGTCTGGAGCTCATGCGCGATGATAACGCGGAGCAGGTCGTTGCCCCCGCGCGCATTTTTCACAATCTTATGAGAACGAGCTCCTTTTATCAGGCGGCACTCACCGAATTGCGGGGGACCGGTGGACCGATCGGCGGCCTTCCGATCTATCGTTTCAGCCAGTTGGTGTCGCTCCCCATCCAGGAGCGAACCGGCCTCCCGGACGGCCTCAACTTCACGGAAGTGACGGCCGCCAGCGGACTTGATATCATTTCACCTGACGGCGTAGCGCAGTCCAGCGATGATTATCCGCAGATCGTCCTGGCGCTGGGCGATTATAATGGCGATGGCCACCTGGATGTTTTTGTTGCCCGCTGGCTGGCCCGTGAGCAGTCCAGCCGTCAGTATTTATTCGCCAATGATAACGGCTCTTTCTCGGATGTTGCGGCTGAAGCCGGTATCTCACATGCCGGCAGGGACCTCTCTGCTATTTTTGCAGATTATGACAATGACGGTCATCAGGATTTATTCGTGACCAATAGGCGAGGGAGCAGACTATACCGTAACAACGGTGCGGGCGCCTTTGGGGATGTCACCGCTGCTGCTGGAATCCGTACGGACCCGACCATTGTGGACCGGGCGGCGCTATTCGCCGATCTGGATCTTGAGGGTGACCTGGACCTTTTTATCGTCTCCAGTTCTAAGAACCGGCTGTATCGAAATAATTCGGATGGGACCTTCACTGAAATTGCTGAGGAGGTGGGCATCGGCGGCGGGGAAGTAATCAGCAGGGCTGCCGGGTTCGGGGATTTTGACGACGATGGGGATATCGATCTTTTCGTGGTAAATCAAGACGCCGGTATACGATTTTACGATAATCTGCGGCGCAGTTACTTTCGGGATATCACAGAACATACCGGGTTGCCAACGGCTGGCGGATCGAGCGCTGTGGCGGTGGGCGATTATAATAATGACGGGTATCTGGATTTATTCGTCACTGGCCCGGCCGGTGGTCACTCACTATTTGCCAACCGGGGCGATGGCTCATTCGAGCGCGATTCCCGGTCGGATGGCGTTTTCGAAAGCATTAAAGGGCTGCGCGGCCTTGATGCCGCCTTTTTTGATGCCGACAACGACGGGTATTTGGATTTAATTGTGGCTGGTACATCAGCTGATACGGCCCATAATGGGTCCGGCCTGCGGCTATTTTACAACAATGGACGGGGTAAATTTCTGGACGCCTCCTCGTTACTGCCCGCACACCTGGAGGCTTGCAGCCAGGTGGAAGTCGCCGATTACGATAATGATGGTGATCTGGATATCTTCCTGGCTGGCGCCCATGATATTCACCTGCTGCGTAATGACGGTGGCAATATTAATAACTATATGGTAGTACGGCTGGCCGGGCTGCGTACCGGCAGCGGTAAGAATAACTACTTCGGCATCGGCGCCAAGGTGGAGGTCAAAGCCGGCAATCTGTATCAAATGCGGCTCATGAGCGGCCCGGTGGCCCATTTCGGCCTGGGGGACCGGGAAGGCGCTGACCTGATACGGGTGATCTGGACCAATGGCGTAAGCCAGAACCGGTTCAATCCCGAAAAAAATCAAACGATCATGGAATACCAAATCCTGAAGGGATCCTGTCCCTTCCTGTATACCTGGGATGGAGATCGCTTTACCATGGTGACTGATGTCCATTGGCGCAGTGCCATCGGCATGCCATTGGGCATTATGAGTGGGGAGGTGACCTACGGTTTCGCTAATTCGGCTGATGAGTACTTCAAGATCCCCGGCCGATTCCTGCAACCCAGGGACGGGCTATACCTGCTGCAATTTACCGAGGAGCTCTGGGAAACGGCCTACCTGGACGAGGTGAACCTGGTGGTAGTGGACCATCCCGATTCGGTGGAGATCTATATCGACGAGCAGTTTACCCTACCGCCCTTTTCACCACCTAAAATCCACACCGTGGCCCACCATCTACTTCCCAGGGCCGTGACCGATCAGAGCGGCCGCGACCTGCTGCCAAAGGTCATCGCGCAGGACGAACTCTATATCGGCGGCTTCCAGCCCACCCGCTACCAGGGGGTGGTCAACTCGCACGACCTGATCATCGACCTGGGGCAGTTGCAGGCCGACGACGAAATCGTCCTTTTCCTGGAGGGCTGGATTTTCCCCACCGACGCTAGTATCAATGTGGCCATCGGCCAGTCGTCGGCCCTTGAGGTGATCCAACCATATCTGCAGGTTCCCGATGAGACGGGCGCTTGGCGGACGGTGGTCCCCTTCGTGGGCTTCCCCAAGGGTAAAAACAAAATGGTGATTGTAGACCTGACCG
>JACZSB010000246.1 GCA_022574435.1 Fidelibacterota bacterium | reverse complement strand
ACATGCGGGAGATCAGCAACATGCCGATGGCCATGATGGCGAGCGCACCCAGACCCTGTAGACGATAGTGTCCGCCAAGGCGAGACAAGATCTGGCCGGACAGTGCGGCTCCGACCACCACGCCCAGCATCATTGGAGTCAGGAAGCTCCCACTGCTGGTTGCCGAAACACCCAGTACTCCCTGGAAGAACAGAGGGACAAATATGATGGCCCCAAACATCCCAAACCCGGTGAGGAAGATAGCGATCAGCGACAGGCTCACCATGCGGTTACGGTAGATGCCCAGAGGCATGATTGGCTCGGCCGCGCGCGTCTCCACGAATATGAAGACTACGATCATCGCCGCCGATAGGCCCAGCGGGCCAAGGACCTGAGGCGAAACCCAACCGTACTGGGCCCCTCCCAGCGACAGACCTACCAGCAGCGGGACGACCGTCATCACCAGAGCGGCCATCCCCAGGTAGTCGAGGCGGTATCGGGTCCCTGACCCGCGGCTCTGTGGGAAGAATCGTACAAAAAGCGCGATTATGGGTATGCCAATGGGGACGTTTACGAAGAAGATCCAGTGCCAGGACAGGCTATCGGTAATGAAACCGCCTAACGTCGGCCCGATCACTGAGGAGAGCCCGAAGGCGGCGGCCACAATACCCTGGGCGGCGGTGTCAAGGTCGGCGTCCCGGTCTACGATGATGGCGTCTTTGCCGCCCATTTCGACTACCACCCGCTTGATCCAGATCTGTCCCGAAGCAACCTTGGCGGCCCGCTGGTTGATGCGCAGACCGATCTCCATACTGCCGGTAAAAGTGATGAAACGTACTTGGGGGTGATCAACGATGACGTCCCCGATCTCGCCGCCACTACCGGGGAGATAGGTGAGCACCCCGGTGGGCAGGCCCGCCTCCTGCATCACCTCGGCGAATATTTGACCGGTCAGGGGTGTGTCGCTGGCGGGCTTGAGCACCACACAGTTTCCGGTAACGATGGCGGCGGAAGCCATTCCGGTAAGAATTGCCAGGGGAAAATTCCAAGGGGCAATCACTGTCCCCAGGCCTAAGGGGATATAGAACAATTCCGGTTTCTCGCCCTCATAAGGCACCAGTTCCTGGCCGCCGGCATAGCGCAACGCTTCGCGAGCATAAAATTCCAGGAAATCCACCGCCTCGGCCAGGTCGCCGTCGGCTTCAGCCCAGTTCTTGCCCGCTTCCAGCACCATAGTGGCCACAGCTTGGTCGCGCCTTTGCCGGAGGGCCCGGGCTGCCTTGAACAGGTACTCAGCCCGCTCTTCCGCAGGTGTGAGTTTCCAAGTTTCAAATGTCTCAGCCGCCAGGGTGATGGCGGATTCGGCCTGCTCCCGGCTGGCCTTTTGAAATACAGCCAGGACTTGAGAGGGATCGGCGGGATTGGTAGTAGGCAGTGGCCGATCATTAGTGTAGCTCTGATCACCGATCACCAGGGGATATTCTCTTCCGGCGGATGCTTTAAGCTGCTCAATGGCATTTTCTACGCCGGCAATCTGGCTCGGGTCATCGAACATCCGTATAGGCAAATTCTGAAACAGCGGTGGTGGCATAGGTTCAACTACTAATTACATATATTAGTGTATACAGTTACAACAATCTGATTTAGCCACAAAAGTTAGATTCGGCGATCTTGAACCCACAAGGCAAATGGGGTCTATGACTGCTCGAGGAAGGGACGCAGCCTGTCCAAAAACCCTGGTGAGACCGGGCGCTATGGGCCCGGTCAATATCCTGGATGTATTCTTTAAGGGACCGATCACGGTCCAGATACGGGATTTTGCGGGCCGGTTAGGCCGGATAGTAATCGCCGGCGCCATTATGGCCGGTTGGATCAGGTATCGTTCGCGGCGGGCAGGATGGCCTCAGCTTCGATCTCGATCATCATATCCGGGTCGATCAAAGTTGTCACCTGGACCATAGTGGTTACCGGAGGGTGGGCGCCGAAGGCTTGGCGATGGGCCCGGCCAAAATCGGCCCAATGGCTAATATCGGTGACAAACATGCGCGTGCGCACCACGTGTTCCATCCCGGCGCCCAGGTCAGCCAGAGCTTTGTTGATGATCTCACAACACCGTTGGGCCTGAGCGAAACCATCCCCCGGCCGATAGACCCGGCCGTCATCTGTCAGCTGAGTGCTGCCGCTGACATAAATGTGGTTTCCAGCCCGGATGGCCCGACAGTACCCAATATCCTGTTCCCAGCGTGCCCTGCTGTAGGCCCGCTCAATGTTCATGGCTGGTTCCTTATAAGATGTATTTAGTCAAGATACGCGCAGTCCCGGGTTTCGCCTGAGAAATTAATAAGGGCTAAGTAGAGTGTTCTGCATCCTCTCAGGAAATACTGATAGGTTGCAAGCACGCTGGAGAATCCCTCCCGGCCAGCTGATTATACACCGCGCCAATTTGTGTCACGTGCCGCACTTCGATTGATATTCTCTGACGGCCGGGCCAAAGCTATCGGTAATAACCAATCGCTCGGGCCTCCAGATGAAAAAAATTGTAGCATCTCTCATTTTTCCTTTGTATTATTGTGCTGTCGCAATGATTACATTAGCGGCGTTTATTAAATGAAGTCGAGCAATTAATGTTTTCAATGGTGGGTGAGTGCGCACTCTTATGTTGTGAGCGCGGGTTCAGGGTGGCCTGGATCCAATTTGGTATTTGCATTAAGCAGCCCGCTTCTGGTAACTTTTCATCCCTGGCTGGCACTATTGCAGCCTGAAAATATTGAAAAAAACCAAGTTAAGTCTAACTCATCCTTATCAAAGTAGGAGAATACAGATGATGAGGCACACTTTACGCGTTTTTCTGGTCATGTTCTTTCCGGTTTTCCTGTTCAGTCAGGAAACTGGTAAAATTGCAGGTACCGTGACTGACGAAGCCACCGGTGAGCCGTTAGTCGGCGCTAATATTTTAGTTGAGGGAACATCGTTTGGCGCCGCCACCGATAGTGAAGGCAAATACCGTATTCTAGGTGTTCCGGCAAGTACTTACGCGGTAAGGGCGGAGTTCATTGGGTACCGGCCGGTACGGATCTCGAATGTGCGCGTCTCCAGCCGTCTGACGACGGATACGGACTTCGCTCTGACGTCTGAAGCGCTGGAGCTGGGCGTGGTGGAGGTTGTAGCTGAACGGCCGTTGATCAACCCCAGCGCCACCAACGCTATCCGGAGCATTTCCAGCGAACAGATTGCCAATTTCGCCACCAGGAATGTGGCCGACCTCTTCAGCATTCAGCCGGGAGTGGTGATCCATAACGGCATGCTGCATATTCGCGGCAGCCGCGCCGATGAAGTGGGCTATGAGCTGGAAGGCGCCAGCACCAAGGCTATTGTTCGCGGTGGTGCTATTCAGGCCGGGCAACAGGCCTCTACCGCCGAGCTCGGAGGTGGCGGCGCCTTCAACCTGGGTTCAGTTATTGCTGAAGCCCTCGAAGAGGTTTCCATTCAGTCCGGTGGGTATACCGCCGACCTGGGTGGCGCCAACGCCGGGATCATCCAGCAGAAGCTCAAGACCGGTGGCCAGAGCATGAGCGGTTCGGTGCTGTATGAAACGGACGCCCTGGCGCCTGCCCTTGGTGGTGACGAGACTTTTTCGTACGGAGCCACCGATTTTACCGCCACATTGGGCGGTCCCCTGCTTTCCAATCGGATTCGGTTTTTTGGCGCCGTCCAGCGGCTGCATACCGACGACTTCACGCCTCAATTCTGGTTTGGCGCCGATATCGCTGATAAGGCGTTGCTGCCCGATCTGATCGGCGGTATTACACCCAGCGGTGACTCCGTCAGCTTCTCATGGGGCGATGGGGACATTTCCGATAACAGCTCATTTGCTAAATTAGATAGCACGATTATTAACGCAGCGCAAAACAAGAGGGTCAGCGACGTCACAAACTTTAACGGTACCCTGCTGTTTGATTTCAACCCCCTGGTCATCCGCGTGGGGGGTGCTCTTAACAGCAGCACAACCCAGGTCAATTCGTTACCGCTTTTTAGAATGTTCAACGACCGCCTGCCGGAAAGGAAGAGGTCCTCATCGCTTATAAACGTGAAAGGAACCATGTTCCTGAGTTCCACTACCCTCATCAACGTGAATGTCAATAGGTTTAGCCGGCTCGCGGAGATTTATGATCCCAATTTCGATCATGGGTCGGTGGCAGACATCCTGGAATGGGGCGACTCCACGCTAGTGGCTGATAAGGGGCCCGAGGATAAGGATGGAAACCCACTCTGGGTTTACAAGAATGAGTGGACCCCGCCCGACGAATTTAATGTCGCTGCCTTTCGGTTCCAGCGTCCCGGCGATATTACAACTGGATACATCAAGTCCGAGCAGTCCTATATCGGTTTAAATGGCGGACTGGTGAGCCAGATAACGGACCACGAAATCAAGATCGGTTTCGCTTGGCGGCGGTGGACCTATCGGCAGTACTCCTTTAGTGCCAGCGCCATCCGGAGCATCAACCAGCAGATTGACTTCACCCCGGCGCTAGCAGACAGTTTCGCTAAAGAGAATGAGCATGCCGCCCTCATACTCAGGAGGTCCCGGATCTCCAATATTGGCTACGATGAGTTTGGCAAGGAGATTACGGACGAAGACAATATTGACCGTGCCAGGCACCCCTATAACCTCTCCTTCTATATCATGGACAAGATTGAGATGGACGATATTGTGGTTAATGCC
>JACZSB010000018.1 GCA_022574435.1 Fidelibacterota bacterium | reverse complement strand
GTAAGCCGGGTGCCTTATGGGCAGACCGCCACCTATGGCGACATCGCTGGACGGATGGGTCGACCACGGGCAGCCAGGGCCGTGGGCCGGGCGGTGGCCGCCAACCCCCTGGCAATCCTCATTCCCTGCCATCGAATTATGGGCTCGGACGGGCGACTCACCGGCTACGGCGGCGGCCTGGAACTCAAGCGAACCCTGCTGGATCTGGAGTCCCGGGCGGCATGAACCGCAAACTGGAAATCGTCATCACCGAGCTTGAAGTGATCACCCAGCTGCGCAAAGTGGCCGCCGTGCTGGCCTGGGACCAGGAGACCTACATGCCGTCCGGCAGCGCCCAGGCCCGGTCGGAGCAAATTTCCCTGGTGCTCTCCCTGGCCCACGCCCGCTTCACCAGTGACACCTTTCGCCAGAGCCTGGCTATCCTGGTGGACCTGGACGGGGGGGCCATCGACCGGGACGGCCTGGACCTTCGTCAAGTACGGCTGCTGGAAAACGTCTGGCACGACTGGCGCCGGGCTACCGCCTTGCCGGTGGAATTTGTGGGTGAACTGGCCCGGCTGACCTCCCAGGCCCAACATGTCTGGCAGGAGGCCCGAGCTCAGAACGACTACGCGCGGTTCTCTCCCTACCTGGAGAAAATCATCGACATGAAACGGCAGGAAGCCAGGTTCCACGGCTTCGAAGACGAGCCTTATGACGCCCTGCTGGAGGACTACGAGACGGGGATCACTACCAAGCAGATCGAACAGTTGTTTGCCGTCTTGCGGCCAGCGCTGATCGAACTGGTTGGGCGCATCAAGTCCTCCAAGGTCCCCGACCGGCACGCTCTGCTGACCCAGGAATTCCCCGAAGACCTGCAGTGGGAATTCGGGATGGAAGTGCTGAGCGATATGGGCTATGACCTGAAGAAAGGCCGCCAGGACCGCTCCGCGCACCCATTCACCACCGATTTCCACCCCTCCGACGTGCGGATCACTACCCGCCTTAACGCCCGGGACCTGTCCATGGGCCTGTTCGGTACCATCCACGAGGGGGGGCACGCCCTGTATGAGCAGGGTTTGGAGGCGAAATATTTCGGTACCCCTTTATGCGAGGCCATCTCCCTGGGAATCCATGAGAGCCAGTCCCGATTGTGGGAAAACTACGTGGGCCGCAGCATGCCCTTCTGGCGGCACTATTATCCTCGCCTGCAGGCTCGTTTCCCGGGGCAGTTAGGTGCAGTTCCGTTGGATGATTTCTACGCCGCTATTAACGCCGTTAGGCCGTCACTGATCAGGGTGGAGGCGGACGAAGTGACCTACAACCTGCACATCATGCTGCGCTTCGACCTGGAGCGGGCGTTGCTCAACGGTGATGTGACCGTGAAGGATTTGCCGGGGCTGTGGGACCAGGCCATGGCGAAATACGTGGGAGTAACGCCTTCGACGGTGGCTGAAGGGGTGCTGCAGGACATCCATTGGGGCATGGGAGCCATCGGCTACTTTCCCACTTATATGCTGGGCAACCTGTACGGCCGCCAAATCTACGAGGCCGCTCTGGCACAGATCGATGACCTGGAGGAGCGCATAGCGCAGGGCGACCTGCTGACTTTGCGGGAGTGGCTGCGGGACAATGTGCACCGGTTGGGGCGGCTGAAGAGAGCCGGCGAGTTGATTCAGGACCTCACTGGTCAGCCCTTGTCAGCCGGGCCGTTTATCAAGTATCTTCAGGCCAAGTATGAGCGACTCTACGACCTCTAATCCCGATCCGCTGAGTTCACAGCCCAGCCACTCCCTGCGGTTGCGCCGTATTTTTATCGCCGGAATATTAACCGCCATCCCGGTTTACATAACTATCCAGCTGCTCCAGTTCATATTTGGCGTCATGGACCGCATCCTGGCGCCGGTGGTGGTGCGCTTCATCGGTTTCACCATTCCCGGCCTGGGGTTGGTTATGATGGTGGTATTTATTTTCCTGCTGGGTCTGCTGGTGACCAACTTCCTGGGCCGCCGGTTATACGCTTATTTCGAGAACCTTCTGCTGAAGGTGCCGGTGGTCTCCACCATCTACAATACCAGCAAGCAGATCGTCCAGACCTTCTCTCCCGACAACCGCAAGGCCTTCCAGAAGGTCGTGTGGTTGGAATATCCCCGGCGAGGGATCTGGAGCCTGGGGTTCGTCACCGGGGACAGCCAATCCGGGGACGGCGAGGCTTACTACAATATATTCGTCGCCACCACCCCCAACCCTACCTCCGGCTTCGTCATCTTTGTCCCCCAGGTTGATACCTTGGACTCCAATATGACCATCGAGGAGGGCTTTAAGCTGCTGATCTCAGCGGGAATGATCTCGGCCGAGCGGCACCGGTTCCTTAAGAGGCAGGAATCCCCGGCCAAAAAGAAGCTGGCCGCCGGCACGGGGCGGAAAACGAATAAGAAATAAACGATTTATCCCCGTTCTCCACAAGGGCCCGATCTATCTATCTAAAAAGCACAATGCCTCCCAGGCCGCCCTACACGCAGGGCAGCCGATAGGAGGCATCGCCCCACCGGGACCAGCCCGGCCATGAGGTGCTGTTATTTCAGTTTAGCCAGCTCGGCCTCCAGGGCGTCGAAGCCTTGGTCGGCCTTGAACTCGTTATATAGCGCCTCCTCCTGGCGGGCGGACTCGATGGCCTGGCGGCGGGCCTCGCCTAAGGAGTATTCCACCAGGATGAAGTAGGTGCCGTCCTTGGCCAGGTAGGCCTCCTTGATAATGGCGCCGGTGAGGGAGGCGTCGGTGACCCCCTTGCTCACTGCTGTGGTGAACTCCAGCGCCTGGGCCCGTTCGCCTACTCCGCTCTCCTGCATGAAGTCCTTGACTAATCTCTCCACCTTGATCTTGACGGCGGCGGCAATCTCTTCCCGGGCCCGCTGGGCGGCCACGGTTTTGGCCAGGCTGGGGTTCTGTTTTTTGGCCTGCCCCACTCCGTAGAGCATGCCCTCCACCGCCGGCGGCTTCAAAGCCCATTCCGGCATGTCGCGGCTCTCCCGCCCTTCGGTGGTTCCGGAAACCTTGGAACCGGCGCAACCCACCAGGGCGGCCATTACGACGCCCGATAGCATCAGGATAATGGTTTTCTTCATGATATCACTCCTTATCGTTTACGATGTGCAGTTGTACTGCGCGCTCAATGCGCTGACTCAGCGGTATCTCCGCCAGCCAACGCTGAAAGTCGGTGAAACTATCGTCCCCGGCCGAGAAGCTGGCATAGCCTTCAGGTACGTCGATCAGCGCGCGTAGATCGGCGATGGGCCGTCTGGTGAACACGGCGTAAATAGTCTCATTGGCGGTGGCTACGCCGGGCGGGGCCGCCACCCGGTAACGAATGCCCCGGTTGCGCTCCGCCACAGTGGGTATCTCCAGCCAGCTGCCCCCGGTGACGGCATTGTCCGGCAGGTGCGCGTTGGGAAACATGAGCATCACCGAGTTATCGCTGAGGAAATCGAAAATGTACAGGTAGCCATCCCGGCTGGGGCGGGCGGAGATGATCAGCTCGTCGCCGCTAGTGAGCAGCCGCTCGTTCACCTTGAGATCCAGCCGCAGAGATGGATCGCGCTCCCCCTTCACCGGCACTACCCGGGCGTCCAGGACGATGCGGTAGCGATAGGCCCCGCCTGCGGCTAGTTGCGTCAGGTTGCTGGAGATCACCTGCTCATCAATGATGTGGCCCGTGACCGACGACAGGGCGAACGTGCTCCAGGTAGATTTTTCGTAGGCCGACCCGGCGGTTTCATCCATGATGTCGCTGAGCAGCGATGTAAAGGAGACCTCCTTGGGGAGAGCCCGTTCCAGGCCGCCGGCGCGGGCCGCCTGCAAAGTTTCCAGGTGGGCCTGCCGGGGGGCCACGCTGCCGGGGAACACCAGCGTGGTATCCACCAGGAACCAGCCCGGTTTGACCTCATAGTCCAGGGTGGCCTCTGCGATCCGGGCGACGGTTTCAGCGCCGTCGGCCAGCAGGGCTTCTTCCTCGGGAGTGGGGGATACACCCGGCAACGGCAGCGCAACGCCACCCTCCAGCTCCACCAGGGCGGCTTCCGCCCCTACCCGGGCTGAGTCAGGGTCGGGTCCGTCCCCAGCGGGCCGGGGGGCACATGCCGCCAGCAGCAGGCAGCTGCCGGCAAGGTACAGCCAGTAACGCATCAGTACTGCACCAGCACCCGGTCCAGCTCAGCGCCCATCAGCTGGGGGGTTTGCTCGCGGTTGAACTTCCGCCGGGCCAGATACGGCACATTCTCCATCAGGTAGCCGAATAGCTCGGTGGAAGTGATCTGCCGATCGTTATCGCGGTCCGCCTCACCCCGTAGCCCCTTGAGGAAGTAGTAGGTGAACAGTCCGTGCCCCACCTCGGGATACCAGGAGCTGATCTGCTCGCCCGATGAGGAAGTCAGCACTACCCCGTTGGCCAGGTTTGCCGCTGGGTTTTCCACTGAGATGAAGATTGGCGAGGCCTGCTGGATCAGCATGCCGGCGTCGCTGGCCCCGCTGAAGCAGGCGTCCAGGACCACCGTAACCGATTTGGCTTCCAGGGCGTTCAGTTCCCGGTAAAACCGGTCCAGGCTGTAGCCGGTCTGGGCGGCGTAGTTAGGATCGGTGTCGTGGGCCACGAAATAGGCGCTGGCATTCTCCAAGTCGGGTGCGCCGTGCCCCGAGTAGTAGACGAATACGTCCGACAGGCCGGGCTTGATGTAGTTGGCCAGTTGCCCCTCGAAGATGCGATTAAAGGTGGCCTTAGTGGCCTCCCGGTCCAGCGCCAGAATGATGTTCTCCTCCTTAAACCCCATGGACTTGACCAGGTATTCCTTCATCAGCAGGGCGTCCCGCCGGGCATAATCTACCCTGGGCACATCGGGATGGCTGTAGCTGCTGATGCCGATGATCACCCCGATGGCGTCGGGTCGCTCCATTGAGCCCTGGGGTATGTTTATGTCGATGTCGCTGGTGGGGAAGCTCTCGGCTTGCTCGCCGGATTCCGCTGTGAACGCCTGGGCGCCTATCTGAACCTTTTTGGCCCGGCTATATCCCTCGAATTGCTGGGCGGGGGCCACAAATGGCAAAGCCAACAAAACTGTCAGGCTAGCGTATTTCAAAGGCATCGGATATGTCCATGGTGGTGGGATTAAAAGTTCTGAATATCAATAGCCGGTAGTCTACTCCGCCCTCCAAATCGAAGGAGACCAGCCAGGGGGAGTTTGTTATCGGCGAGAAATACTCATCCAGGATTAGCTCCTTGATCACCGGGCCTTTCATCAGCGCGATGGAGATGGCGCCTCCGCCGGACAGGTTATCATCCCAGTCGATACTATATTCGCTGCCACGATCAAGCGGTTGGAGGCCGATTGACAAAGCCTGTATGGCCCGCAGGTCAAGCTGGTTGGATGTGTCGGCCCGCTCCCATGCCAGTTGGTATTGCAGCCGGTCGCCGCTGAATTCACCCGAGACCATAACAATGAATTCTTCCAGAGGGCCGGCCAGGACCGTCCAGAGCCGCAGCCCGCCCGTGGTGAAAGGGCGTTTGTCAAGCCAGACATCCTCAAATTCGCTCAGGGTGGGACTGAATATGCGTAAATAGATACTATCTTCCGGGCTGAAGGAATCATCGTTGGTCCACAGCGTCAGTTTGCCGGTTTGTCCCTCTTCAACGGTGATCCGGTAATAATCCAAATCTTCCTCCGGCTGCAACAGCGGGCTGAGTTCCGCACCCATCGATAGCGGATAAGGGATCAGGTCGTTACAGCATTGGCCGTCCACCCATTCATAGGGGTCGTCGGTATCGCGAACGAGCCAGTCGCCCTGATCATTGAAAATCAGGCTATCGATGACGCCCGGCATTTTCTCCTCGCAAGCTACTGCCATTACGAGCAGAGTGGCCCACATTAATGTGGTGATCGGCCGTTTCATTTCGTCGAGATATGCAAGCCCGCTTCGAGGAACGGTCCGTTGAAATTTATCCGAGTAGCCAGGAAGTTCTGCCGGTAACCGGCATTCAGCTTGATCCACCTGAGCAGATTCAGCTGGATGGCCACCTCGGCGAACAGGGCCGGATTACGGGTGGCTGATATGCGGCTGCTGCCGGGTGTGCCAATCTGGAGAACGTGGTAGCTGGCGCCACCGCCGATCTGCGGCAGGAAGAGACCAAACACCGGTAGGGGAGTATAGACTATGCCATAGGTAAATCCGGCGTACCACAGGGACAGGTCCTCACCGTGATAGTCCGGATTTCCGTAAGCCAGATAGGTTAGTTTAAGCCGATCCTCCTCGGGCAGGTTCATTCGCCAATTGGCGTAGCTGCCTTCGAAGCGATGGATAAATGGCACGCTGGTGACGCGCAGTCCGAAACGGTAGCTTCCGTCGGGGGTAAGTGTGCCGCTATCGAGGTGTCCCTGAAATTCCCGGTTAGTCAGGGATTGCATGGTCCAGTTGCCGCCGTAGAATGTGAATCCATCGCTCATTTTTTTGGTGAAGCGGTTGCCGGCCACTAAAGAGGTGAAGAAGCCGCCTACCGTTACTCGGGGGCGGCCCACTACCTTGATCACCAGGTTATCTGAGACCAGCGCCGGCAGATCGTCCAATACTTTCCACAACAGGGCCTTGCGGCCCCGGCCCCTGACTTGGCCCACATCGCCGGTGACATTCTCAGCCCGGACAGGAAAGGAGTATCCGCCATCTAATGAGGCGTACACCTCAATGTTATACACACCGTTGACTTCGCTGTCCTTCAGGGTATAGATGACCTCGATAAGGTTGCCCGGCAGCACCTTGAAGTCCACCTGGCTGATGGACTGGGCTGCCAGGCCGGACCAGGATAAAGTGATAAGCAGGATTAATATTCGCATTTCGCCCTTATAGACTAACCGGCAGGCGCCAGGGTTGTCCCAAATATAGATAATCGCACCGCCCGAGCCCATTGTTTTCCTATCCTGTGAGATTGATCACACAAAATTGGCTCAATGGACCAACACCAGCTTCAGGTGTGCGGTTTGATTGGCGGCCCGCAGCTCCGCCATATACGGCCCGGAGGCTACCGGGCTGCCCTGGTTGTCCCGGCCGTCCCAGCCGATTGTGTACTGCCCGGCATACTGATGCTCCGAGATCAAGGTACGCACTTTGCGGCCCGTGGCGTCAAAAATGGTGATCACCACCCGGGAATACCGGGGAACGATATACTGAATCCTGGTGCGCTCACTGAAGGGGTTGGGATAACTGGGGCCGATGTCCAGGAGCAGCTGCTGCGGCACGAACTCCACCGGTGACCGTAGTGATTCCATCATCAGCGGCAAGGTATCGCCGGAGGTGATTTGACCCCGGGCGTCGCGGGCCAGCACTGTCCAGAAGTAAACCCCGGTGGAATCGAAATTAATACTAAGTCGGCTGGTAAAACCGGCGGGCCGCTCCCTGAGCACCTGTTGCCGGGCTGCGCCCAGCAGTTGCCAGGTATAGGTAATTTGGTCGCCCGGATCATGGTTGGCGCTTGGTTGCCAGTCGAAGGCCAGCAGGGTGTCTTCGCCCGCGAATATGAGCCGCTGGGCCCATTCGGTGATCAGCGGTCCGTTAAGAGTGAAGGCCCCGGGCGGATCGTCCACCGGCTCCACCACCAAGTTGAATTCACTGCTCCCGGTGGCGCCTGAAAGGTCGGTGACCGTCAAGCGGATGAACAGCTCTCCGGACCAGTGCCGGGCGGGAGTTATGAGCGCGCCCAGCCCGGTCTGCCGGAAGGTGAGGGGCAACGCTCCGCCTCCCACAGCGGCAAATTGCAGGGTGAGGTTTTCCGGTGGGTCGTCCACGTCGGTAATAAACGACCGCCAGCTGATAAAGCGATCGCGGTCCTCCACCAGATCCAGGTCGGGCAGGGGGGCCACTCGCGGGGAGTCGTTAACCGCCACCACGGTCACCTGGAACAGGTCGAAAATCGCGGCGCTGGTATCGGCGGCGTCCCGGGCGGTCACCACGAATGAGCGGCTGCCGAACCAATCGGGCTTTACCGATAGCAGCAACTCTCCCCGGCGGTTTTCCAGGCGGACAAAATTGTCACCGGCCGTATTATATATATGGTAAGAGGTGGTCACCGGCTCCAATGTTTCATCCGGGTCATAGAAAAGATGCTCCAACCGGCCTAAAATCAATGGGGTTTGGTCTTCGCGGATCACCAGGTCGGCCAACGGCATCACCAGCCGGGGCAGATCATTCACCGGGGTAATCGTCAGGCCGAAGGTGTCGCTAACCGTCTGGCCGATTTCGTTCACCGCCTTGACCACCACGTCACCCGCGCCGTGGTAATTGGGGGTGGTAGCCACCGTCAGACGTTCATCCTCGGTTACCGTCACCACAACAGCGGGGCCGAAATCGTGAGAGTAACTGTAAGTTACCAGGTGGTTGGGATCGTGGAAAATATCACCCAGGCCGGCCACCGTTACCGGTCCGGGAAAATCTTCCTGCCGGGTGATGTCCGGCAACCGGCCCACTCGCAGCAGGGGGCGGTCCAGACCGCGGCCCGCCAGGACTAGCCTCGCCTGTTGCGTAAGGCCCGCCGCATCGTAGCTGATCACCAGGGTGTCCCGAAAGTCGACCATGTCCATGGGCCGAAAGTAAAGGGGGATAGCCAGGCGCCCTCCGGGGCGAACCACCAACTGTAGGGGCGGCACGGAAAAGGTGGCCTTACCGCTGGTTACATACGGCTGCAAATCCAGGGGGACCAGGCCCCGGTTGATCACCTGGACCGGCAGCATGGTGGTCTCCATCACCGGCTGATCGAGGAACCAGAGGGTATCCCCGGCCGGGGCCAACGGCAATGCCACGTCAGCGGTAACGGTAAAGGTTATCCCGGGGACAGAGCGGCTTTCGTCCCGATAGCTATCATCAACTACCTGGCGGTAGTGCACTTCCCGGGCCAGAGCTCCCGGCCGACGGGCCAACAGACGCAGCGCCAGCTCTACCTGTTGCTTAGGCTGGAGAATCACCTGATAGGGTAGGGAGAGTAAAGCCAGTGAATCGGCCCCGGCCGGTGACGAGCCGGCGGGCTCAGTGGGCAGGCGTAACTGGAGCGTCACCTTCTGCCTGGAGCGGTTGCGAAGCAGCATCCGGGGATAGTATTCGCTGCCGGCGTAGATGCGGCCCAAACTCAGAGTATCGGTTTGGAGCACTATCGGCGAGAGGGCCACACCAGCCATAAAGATATGCTCCCGGCCCTCAATATTATCCACCTGGAACGGCAGGATGATTGCGGCGGCCAGGGTATCCGGTGTACGTGGCATCCAGGAGACGGTCAAGTTAGTGACTTTCCCTGGAGCCAGCACGGGGGGCAGTGAGGTGAGCTCCATATCTGGTGGGAGCTCCGGCCGGCCGGAGAAAAATATGGCTTGCCGCCCGCGGTTTTTCAGCGAGACGCGCTGGGTATATCTGAAACCGGTGAAAACATGGGACCATTGCACCTCAGGGGGGACTACCAGCAGCGGCGATTGCGGGATACAGAGTACCGACACTATAAGGGTATCAACCACACCGAACAGTGGTGCTCGCCAGGGGAGGGCCAGTTGCAGCCGGTGGGTATCCAGATCGGCCTGGGTGAAGCTCACCGGGAAGCGCACGAACTGTCCCGGAAGCAGTTGCTGGGGGGCCAGCCCCACCTGGATCGCGGCGGGAGCCAGGACGGGGCCCAGGTGAATGGTCCCATCACCAAGGTTGGCCAGATCCATGAATAGTGTGCGCGATTCACCTGGGAGCAGGAGCTCGAAAAACAGTTGCTCCAGGCTCGGGCTCAATTCCGGTCCGGGTACATAAACCGGCGCCTCTCCGGACACCTCTAAAGTGTCCGGCTCAACGATAACTTGACCCTGGACCTGCGCCGGCCAACAGGCCAACGCCGCCAACAAAGTGATTTGATTTGTGATCCGCATTGCTGGGCTAATTTACTTGAGGGGATAAGTTACCCACGGCCACCCCGCTGCCGGTGCGCGGCAGAAAACTTAGGGGCCACCAGACTGGAAGTCTAAATCTAATATGCAGACGCTGCTGCGGCTAGAACTTGTGACTCAAGCCCAGCCGGTAATGGGGGTGCATATCCAGGCGGTTGAAGCCCATGTCCAGGGCCAGCAGCTCGATGATCGGCAGAAAAATACGCGCGCCCACGCCGAATCCCACCGCCGGCAAGGCTCTGGCCAGCGGCTCCCCGGGCCCGTAGGCCCACCCGGCATCCATAAATAGTACTGCCGCCAAGCCGGTTTCCACCTGCCAGATAACCCGCCGTGGGAAAATCATCCGGCGCAATTCAAGACCAGCCACTAGCAGATTGTTGCCTTCCAGCCGACCCCGGACCGAGAGCGGATTATCAACGGGAGCGATGTGGTAGCCCCGCACCCAGGTCCGGCCCAGGAATTGCCTCCGGTAAAATGGTACGCGCTGGTCATAGCGTGACACGACCAGCCCCAGACCCAGGATGAACGGTCGCGGTCCCCGGGTCAGCCTCCTGAACAGTGCGCCGCTGGCATACAGCCGCAGGTAATCGGGAGATTGTGCGTTCAGGGCAAGGACGGGAGATACCTGCAAACGCAGGGTGATACCTTTGGTGGGGTCGCGCCAGATATCGGTGGTCCGCCACAGGACATCCAGCCTGGCGCGGAAAACCTCGTCTTGCCGGTCGATAAAATTGTTGCCCGGCGGCGGCCAACCGGTGGTGTCTCCCCAGGTGACATGGCTCCGGAGCAAGCCGATGGTCCCCTGCAGGCCGAAGGTTTTTTGCGGTGATGATTTTCCGATCCCTATTTCGAAGGCCTCCTCCCGGATCCGATATTGATACACCGGGTGGCTGCGATAGAGCCGGGCGGCCCGGACCCGGCCGCTGATTCGATTGCCCAGCAGCCACGGGTCGGTGAATGCCAGGCTGTAGGTTTTCTCGCCGCCGACTGTGGCGCTCAGTAGCAAGCGCTGGTTCAAGCCGCGAAAGTTGTAGAAAGCCATACCGCCGCCATATGACCAGCCCACATCGTCCAAGTAGTATATTAAAGGTATGGGCACCGTGCGGATCGTCTCCACCACATCTATGATCAGTTCCGCCTGGCCGGGAACCGTTTCCCGGGGATAGACCCGCACAGATTCGAAGATGCCCATATTATACAGGTTGTTTCGGTCGAGCCGGGCCTGCAGAGAGTCATACGGCGCCGGCTGGGGATGGCTCACTTCCCTTCGTATGATCTGTTCCCGAGTGACCCTATTCCCGGTAACAATGATGCTCGTGATCAACGGAGGGGCTTGGCCGGCTGAGAGAGCCGGTAGCAGCAAAATTAGGGCAATGCAGCGAGTCAAAGGGGGGCCGCGAAGTACAGCTTCATTGATCAGACGTGAAGGCAATCAGTTATGTCCTGCATTGAAATGCTTAATTGCCCGGAGCGGCGTGGCGCGACTATCGGGCACTTTTCGGGAAGTGGGAACTTGCAACTCCCGGCTGGTGATATCAAGCAGGGAAAAGTGCTTGTGGGCGTTATGGGGGCCATAATAAAGGCCCCACGGAACCCGTGGAGCCTTTACTCAGACTCAACTGGCTATATTGTTTTTAGCGCCGGCCGCGGGCCATCTTGGAGCGGGACACATCTCCCTGCTTGTCAATAAAATATAGAAAGCCGGACTCACGTTTCACGCCAGCATCGGCCACTTTGGCGGCGTCGCCGCCCTTCTGGCCGGCACGTGCCATCTTCGAGCGCCAGACATTACCGTCCTTGCCCAGGTAATAGAGGTAGCCAGATTCTTTTTTAACACCTACAGTTTTGACCTTCTCTGCCATTAGGAGGATCTCCTTTGATTGATTATGAACGAGAAAAATTAGTAGTCTTGGCTCGACTGGAAGTTTGAGTTTCTCGACGGGAATGTCAAGAAGTATTCAAAAAAAATTCCGCGAGGTAATAGCCCTATAAAAAAGCGGCCATAACTTCAGGATATACAGTAAGTTATAATTTATGCAAGTGGGGGCCGGCCAAGATAATTTTACCGCCATTGCCCGAAAATGGCCCGGCCGGGTATCAGTTCCAAGACTTAGACGGCGTTTCCTTGGTCAGACCGCCCATGACCCGTCAGGCGCCTGGCCGGCGGGTGCTTTCATAATGCGCCATAACCGACCGGAACTCGGCCTCATTTTGGCAACGAAAGAAACTATAGCCTTGTTGCAGCTCGCCAATTGTGGCGGTGGGAGTGGGGCCGTAATCGTGCCCGGGATAGACCACAGTTTCCGGCGGCAGGGTCAATATGCGCTGGTAGACGCTGCGATATAGCTCGCCGGTATCGCTCAAGCCGCCGATAGTACGGCCCGTGCGCCCTACGAACACCGTATCGCCGGTAAACAGGCTGCCGGCGGCCGGTGCGTACCAGCAGACACTGTCGGGGTAATGGCCCGCCGTCTCCACGAGCTGTAGCCGCCAGCCACCAGCCGCCACCTCTCCGCCGTCCCGAAGCCCCCGGTAGCGGGGCAGGTGTGGGTTCACCGGTTTTCTATGGCCCACCACCGTCACCTCCGGCAGCCTGGTGGTCCAGGCATCGAGACACAACAGATGATCGCTGTGAGTATGGGTCACCAGGATATGGGTTAGTTCACGCCCCAGATCATTGAGGGCAGCACCTACCGGGCCCTCGTCCGTGGCCGGGTCTACCAGAATCGCGCCATCCGCCTGGTCCGCCCATAGAAGGTAACTGAAATTGCGGTCCATACCGCCCCGGAAGGTTTTGATGTTCACCGGCGCCCCTCCACTGCCCGGAGAAAGCGGCCCATAAACAATACCATCCCCAAACCGCTTCTCAGGCTATGCCAGATTCCCCGGCCAAAAGACAACTCCTTGTGGCCATACAAGTCGCTGATAAACAGCCGGACCTGCTTGGGCAGCAACCTTTTTAATGCCAGCGCCTCCGTGTATGGTACCGCCAAGTCGTTCCGGCCATGGAGCACCCATAACGGAAAATCGATCCGGTCGTAGAAATGCGAGGGTGAATTTTCAGCCAGAAGGGGCCGCACTATATCCAGCACCCGATCGGCCAGTTTCATGCTGTCCGGGTTGCCCGGATTGAGCATCAAGTCGGTCATCCGCCGATCCCCAGCGGGCAAGGCCTCCCGTGCTGCGGCGCCTTCGTCCGGGCGATCATTCACATAGTGCACCAGCACCTCCCGGACCGCTTCCCGGTCAAAATCGCCTGGAACATGGTCGAGGTAATTGTAAAAGAAAATGATTTTCCCCCAGGGGTCAGGCTCCACCGCAATCTCCTGCCCATTGTCTTTGGCCCGCCCGGTGAGCACAAACTTCAGCGTCGTCTCCAGGTCGCAGTAGCTGCCGTAGGTGAGAATTGCCCGCGGCGCTGATTCCCGCATAGCCGGTTCCAGCCTGGCCTTGAGCAGCAGGCCGCCGGCAAAACTGGTGCCCACCACGGTGATCCGTCCCGCCAAGACTCCCTGGTAGCGGGTAACAAACTCGTAGAAAATGCTCATGGACCTGATGCTGGAACTATCGAATATCACCTCTTTGAGTTTCGGTAAACGGGGCACAAAGACCAGGCAGCCCACTTTGGCCAAGGCCCGGGCCAGGGCGTCCAGGACCGCGTGGTTTTCGCCGTAGGAGGTGGCTCCATGGTAGATCACCACCGCCGGCCGGCTGCTCCGGGACAGTGGCCGGTAAAGTTTAAAGGGCTGGATATCGCCGGGGCCGTGAGGGTATTCCTCCGTCGATACTGTTATCCGGTAGAGGCCTCGCCGCCGGATCTGCCCTTCGCCCGGCAGCATCAGCCAAAGTAATGTGCCTGCCCGCAAGAAAGCCCTCAGCCATAGCCAGCCCCAGATAGCCAGAACCAGGACGACCAGCAGTCGCAGGACAGGTGGCATCATGGTCCACAAATCGATGGCGGCTGGCACTTAGCGCCCCGGTTCGAGCTCACCGGGAACAGGCACCGATACACCGGCGCCATGACTATATACCAACCGGCCGCCATAGTGGCCCGTCACCAGCACCAGTGTTCCTGCCAGAACCAGGGCCAACAGGAATAGCCGGGGCCGCAATTGTCCCTTCAGGTACAAATAGATCGACAGCAGGCCTCCAGCGCCCAGCGTCCAGGCTGACAGGTTCCCCAGTGTCTCGTGCCGCTCAAGGGCGGCGTGGATACCGGGCAGTTCATTCACCAACTGCTCCTGGGCGGCGCCGGTAATGGCGGCCGTAATACCAGCCACCCCAGCGGCACATAGGCAGACCAGGGCGGGCAGGAAAAAACCGGTCCTGCGCCCCAGCACTGCGAAGAGCTGGAAAACAGCCGCCATGATAGTCAGGGCGATGGGATAATGGACCAGCACGGGATGCCACGGCATATACTATCCTCCTATCCAGATAAATAGGCTGTCCGATACCAGCACGCGCCCGGCCTGGTCCAAAAGCAAGCCGTCCACAGCGGGGAGCTCGTTCAACAACTGCATCCCCCTGACAGGGCCAATAGGAAATATCCCCCGAGCCAGGGCGGCGGCCAGCTCGGTGGAAGGTGCTATAACCGTCACACTCAGCAGCGAGTCCGCCAGGCGCCCGGTGCGGGAATCCAGGTGGTTATAATAGGATAAGTCGCGATAGGTGTAGGCCTGATCCAGGATAGATGCCGTGGCCAGGCCGCAATTCTCCAGAAAGAGCCGGACCAGCACCACGCCGGTGGCGGGATTGGTGATAGCATGCTCCCAACCCAGGCCATCGGGTGAACCGGCACAGGCCAGGTTGGCGCCCAGCTGCACCGCAGCTTCCCGGATACCGGACAGCTCCAACATGGCCAAGGCCTGGTCGGCCGTGTATCCCTCCTGGATACCGGTCAATGATACGGCATAGGCGTCGTTGGGAATCTCCACTCGGGAGCGCTCCGGCGACAAGTTTATTTTAGCCCGCTGAATGGGTAGCATAATCTCCCGGATCAAGGACTCCCGCGGTGGCTGGGGCGCGATACGGAAAAATCCGTAGGCCCGTTCCAGGTGCCCCATGAACAGGTTCAATCCGCCGCCGGTGAGCTCCGAGACCACCAGGGCCTGCTCCAGCAGTTGGTACAGCTCCTGGTCGTCCGAGGTGTGGGTCTGGTTAAGCTGATATAGGCTGCCGGCAGTGTTTACCGGGTCCAGGGTTTCTTCTATCCGGCGTACCTCCGCCAGCGCCAAACCGGTGGCCAACTTGAGCAACTCCGCACTGTTGATAGCCATGTTCAGCGTCAGCGGCTGCCCGAACGCCAATGACTCCACAATGGAAACGGGGGTGAACCGTGACCGGCAGCTGCCCACCAGCGCTAGGCAGAGCATCAGTAACGGCGCCAGACTTGCGGACCAGCTGCGGTGGGGGACGACCCCTGACTGCCCGCAACTGGTTAGACGCGGCATAATCAACGGTGGTGGATAACCAGGGCTGATAATCCCATCCGCTGCGAATCAGGATTCCTGGCCCATGATTTCGTTCGCCAGATCACGGTAATCCCGGGCGCCCCTGCTCAGCCTATCATAAAGATTTATGGGCAGACCGGCGGCCGGCGCTTCCGCCAAACGCACGTTTTCGTGTACTTCGGTAGTGAACACCAAATTACCGTAGCGGCTGCGCAATTCCTGCACCACCTCCCGGGAATGACGGGTACGGTGGTCCACCCGGCAGGCCAGGACACCAGTGACTTCCAGCTTTTCGTTCAGGTGCTTTTTTAGGGTCTCCACCGATGCCATAACGCGATCTACACCGGGCAGGGCCATGTGGTGGGCCTCTACCGGGATCAGCACCTCGGTCACCCCGATCAGGGCATTGGCGGTGAGTATCCCCAGGCTGGGGGGACAATCGACCAGCATATAGTCCCATTGTCCCCGGGGGAGTGCCTGCACACTGCGCTGGAACATGGTCAGGGAGGCGCCGTCCCATTCCATGGTTTTCTCGGCCCCCGACAGCCAGGCCGAGGCGGGCACGATGGCCACCCCGGCCACTTCAGTGGCCCGAACCAGGTCCAGCAGCCGCAGTTGGGTGATTATCAAATCGGTGATACCCCGGCCCGGGTTGCGGATACCGAACCAATGGGTGGCCGAAGCCTGGGGATCCATATCCACTACCAGCACCCGCCGGTCATTCTCGCCCAGCGCCGCCGCCAGGTTCACGGCGGTGGTGGTCTTTCCGCTGCCGCCTTTCTGATTAATTATGGCGATAGAGCGCATTATTGCCCAGCCGGCTCACGCGCCGGTTGGACCATTCCGAAGCTATCAGTCTTGATCAGCCATAGGTCGCTCCCGCCGGCCCCGAAAGAGTGGGTTTTGCCGGCGATCACGAAGCCCCCGTCAGTGGTAAGTTGCACGGCATTGCCAAAGTCCAGGTCCGGGCCGCCGTAAGTGCGGTCCCACAACTTAATTCCCTGGGCATCGGTGCGGATCAGCCAAACGTCGCTGCCTCCGGCCCCGAATGAGAGGGTCGATCCCACAATCACGTAACCGCCGTCGCCGGTCTGATGGACAGCGTGCCCCCAGTCCCGGCGGAGGCCGCCGAAAACCCGGCTCCACGACATCTCCCCTTGAGCTGTGAGTTTAATCAGCCACACATCCGTCTCGCCGGCTCCCCGGGAGGAGTTGGAACCGACCACGATATAGCCCCCGTCGCGGGTCTGCTCCACATAGCGGCCTTCATCGAATCCGGCGCCGCCGTAGGTCCGCGTCCACTGCAGCTGTCCGGCGCTATCGGTCTTGATCAACCACAGGTCTTCCTCGCTGATGCTGTAGGTGGCGGTGATACCCGTGGCGATGAATCCGCCGTCATTCGTAGCCTGGACACAGAACCCCTCTTCGTGATTGAAGCCTCCGTAGGAGCGGCTCCATTCCCTGACGCCACCTTTGTCGGTCTTGATCAGCCACAGGTCGCCACCGGCCGCACCGCCCGAATCGGTCCAGCCGGTGATAATATAGCCGCCGTCGCCACTGGGGCTGACGAAATTGCTCCAATCCCAGCCGTCGCCGCCGAACCGCCGGTCCCAGAGCTGTTCCCCCTGCCGGTTGGTGTGCAGCAGGCGTACGTCGAAGTTGATTGGGGCTGCGGTGAGGGTGACTCCTACCACGGTAAACCCGCCGTCATCGCCCACCAGCAAGCTTTCACCGCTGTAGTAATCGCCCAGGGGAAACAGATGGCTCCATTCCCGTTTCCCACCGGCAGTGACTTTCAACAACCACAGTGAGGGCCGTCCCGAGTCCCCCGAAGCATTAGTCCCGGTAACGATGAAGCCGCCGTCACTGGTCTGCCACACACAGGTGCCCTCATCGGCGCCCGGGCCGCCAAAAGTCCAACCGAGGGAGCCTGAATCATCGGCCCTGGCGCCCGCGCATAACAGCAACAACAGCAACATTTCTCGCAGGCAATTTCGCACCGGCATGGTGGAAATTACATCCAGCTCAGCGGCCCGGCGGGAGCTTTATCCCACCAAGCGCTCTGCTGAAAAGCCGGCAGCCAATGATTTTACTATCGAGTAGTAGTTAGGTGGTACTGGAAGGGGCCGGGGCGGGCTGCTAGCGGATCAGCTGATCACTCAGATTGGTGTTAGTGCCGGCCCCTGGTCCTGTGGTGCGTGAATCCTGCTGCTGGGCTTCGAAGGCTATCCGGGCCCGGTTGGTCAGTTCCACCAGGAGAGCCGCAGCCCGTTGCTGTTCGGCATTTTCCTCCGCCGGTGCGGGAGCCACGGCCGGTTCGGCCTCGTCCTCAGGCGCCGGCGCAGGCTCTTCTGCCGCGGCGACTTCAGCCGGTCCGGCTACCGGTTCTGGTAGGGTCGTTTCACCAGTGCCCTGCGGCGCCGGAACTATGGGATCGGGCCCCGCCAACCGTTCGGGAGTGGTTATCTCCAAAGGGGTGGTGGTTGCTTCAACTACGGGAGCGACGGCGGCCTGATCTTGCGCTTCCGGGACAGGCGCAGCTGCCGGTGGCAACGGCGTAGTGTTGCGCAGCTCGGTATCAGCTAGCGTCGCGGCCGTGGTTCGCACTCCGGTTTCATCTGCCGGGGCTGGGGCGACGGGGGCGGCCAAAGGAACCGGCGGCTCAGGCACAGGAGCTGGGGCTGCCGCCGCAGGCTCAGTAGGAGCTGCGATAGGTTCGGCCGGCTCAGGGGTAGGTGCCGGTGGCGGCTCAGCCGGAGCTGCCAATCCGCCAGCTGGCGGATCGGCCGGGGTTGGTGGCGCAGCAAGGTCTGGAGGCTCGGGTACTGCCGCAGCCGCAGGTTCGGGAGCCGGTGGCGGCTCAGCCGGAGCTGCCAATGC
>JACZSB010000245.1 GCA_022574435.1 Fidelibacterota bacterium | reverse complement strand
GCTCAGCCACCGATCCGCGCAGGCGAATCGTGTAGGGCGGCGACGTCTCAACTTCCACGGAAACTTCCTGGGCCGGCAGATAGGCGATCCGCCCGTGCAGCGTAAGATCGACGGTCGTGGTGGCCCCGGTGTTGTCGATCATCGTGTCCGTGCCGGGGTGCCCGTTGCTCGCGAGCCCGCACCGGCACATGAAGTCGCCGAAGCCGTCGAGCCAACCCAGCCCGCCGCGACTGGTCAGGTTGATGAACTTGGGGTGCACGATCTCCTTGACCGGCGAGTCCCACCCGAGCCGAACGTCGCCGCTGGTCACCGACCAGATACCCATGCCGCGGGTGGGCACGACGACGATCGTGAGCGTGCCGTTGTTCACCTCGACGACGTCAACGCCCTCCTGTTTGCCGCCGTGCAGGCGGTACTTGCGCACCGACCACGGCACGGCACAGTCGGGCGTCACGTCACGGCTGGTTACGGACCAGCTTTCGAGGTTGAGGTTGCGCTGGACGCTGGTCAGGGTCTGCTGAAAAGGCTCGCCCCGCCCGGTCGTGACGGTTGCCAACACGATCCCCACCATGCACATCGATCGCATTCGATTGCTCCTGCTGTCTTTCGGGGTGGAGCGAGGCACTTAGTCGCCGTCGTTCTTGCCGCCCGACTCCGATGAATCGGAGGACGACTCCGGTTTGTCCGACGTGTCGGGCCCGTTGTCCGCATCTTTCGCGTCCGCTGCGTCGTCGAGTACGGGCGACGTTGTGCTGGCCGGTTCCGCCTCGGTTGCGGCGGGCGCATCCGGCATCGGAGCCAGCGCTTCGGTGGCTATTGCTTCGGGTAGCGGCTAGTGTAATCCGTCAACGCAATTCCACAGTTCTATTCCTTTCACAGCCGTAGACCGTAAATTTATCTCATCTCAATAGGATCAGTTGCACTATGAGTGATGCTTTTGTTTCAGGTAAGCCGGATGGGCCGCGTCCATCGGATTGCCTGGTACGCTACCAGCCCAAGCCTCGGGGCCAGCTAAAAATCCAGGTCGAATCAAAAGTCGATGTGCTGTTCGGGCGGTCCATCAAGGCGCTGACGGAGCAGACCTTGACCGAGTTGGGCATCACTCACGGTTTGTTGGAGATAGACGACGACGGGGCGTTGCCGTTTGTCTTGCAGGCCCGGATCGAGGCGGCAATCAAAAAAGCGTACCCTGATCTGGAAGCCGCCAGCCTGCCACAGATCCAATCCCATGCCCGCTATCCCGGCAGCCGCCAGCGCTTCCGGCGCAGCCGCATGTACGTCCCCGGCGCCCAGCCCAAGCTGATGCTCAATGTGGGCCTCCACCAGCCCGATGGTGTGATCCTCGATCTGGAGGACTCGGTGGCGCCGGCGGAAAAGTCATCGGCCCGGTTAATCGTGCGTAACGCCCTGCGCACCCTGGACTTTTTCGGGGCCGAGAAAATGGTGCGCATAAACCAGGGCGCGCGCGGTATGGCCGATCTGGAGGCTATCATACCCCAACCGGTGCATCTGGTGCTGATTCCCAAGGTGGAAACGGCCTACCAGATACGGCTGGTGGATGAGAAGATCGCCGAGATCTCCGCTGCCAGCGGTCGCCATGAGCCGGTTTACCTGATGCCGATTATCGAGAGCGCCCTGGGGGTGCTCAATGCCTTGTCAATCGCCCAGGGGAGCGAGAACAATGTGGCCCTGGCTATCGGCCTGGAAGACTATACCGCCGACCTGGGCGTCCAGCGCACATCGGAAGGCAGCGAGTCGTTTTTCGCCCGCAGTATGCTGGTCAATGCTGCCAGGGCCAGCGGGTTGCAGGCCATGGCCACCGTCTTCAGCGACGTCCAGGACATGGAGGGGCTGCGGGCCGCCGCCCTGGAGGCCAAGGCGCTGGGCTTCGACGGCATGGGGGCTATTCATCCCCGGCAGATTGCAGTGATCAATGGGGCCTTCACTCCCACTGCTGATGAGATTGAGCAAGCCCAGCGAGTGGTATTAGCTTATGATGATGCGCAAGCCAAGGGGCTGGGAGTGGTGGCGCTGGGCTCCAAGATGATCGATCCGCCGGTGGTCAAGCAAGCCCAGCATACGGTGGACCTGGCGCTGGCTACCGGGATCCTGGCTGAGGAATGGAAACGTGAGAAGTAGCAGTGGCTGTGGCAGTAGCAGTTTACCGATCTAGCCTTTATGAGGCACTCGAAAGACAACTAACTGGACTTTCTAAGTCTCTGGAACTCGAAACTCGGAACTAGAAACTTGAAACTAATTAAAAACTCCGCCGGCCGATTGGTACCCAACGAGGTCAATGGTGTGCCGCAGACCCCGTTTATGGGGGTTGGGAAGTACCGTCCCTCAGGCGCCCAGGCCGCCCCGCCCATACGCAGCTGCGCCGATTATCCGCCGGATGGCGACAAGCGCATAGCATCACTGAAGGCTGCCCTGGAGAAATGCGGCCTGCGCGACGGCATGACCATCTCCTCCCACCACCATTTTCGCAACGGCGACCTGCTGATGGTCCCGGTGTTCGAAGCCGCCGCCCAGTTGGGTGTGAAGGAGTTGCGCTGGTTCCCTTCGGCGGCCTTCCCCTGCCACGAGCCGTTGATCGAGCATATGAAAAAGGGCACCATCTCCTGGGTGGAGGGCTCGCTGAACGGTCCCCTGGGCCGGTTCGCCAGCTACGGCGGCATGAATGGGATGGCGGTATTGCGCAGCCACGGCGGCCGCTGGCAGGCGGTGCAGGATGGGGAAGTGCACATCGACATCGCCGTCCTGGCGGCGCCCACGGCCGATTCGTTCGGGAATGCCACGGGTGACCGGGGACCCTCGGCCTGCGGGCTGTTGGGCTTCGGCCTGGCGGACTCGCTATATGCCGACCGCTCCATCGTTGTGACCGATAACCTGGTGCCCTTTCCCTGTGTGCCCTGGCAGATCATGGGGCAGAATATCGACTATGTGGTGGAACTGGATCGTATCGGCGACCCGCAGAAAATCGTCTCGGGAACCACCCGCTTGACCAAGTCGCCCGACCGGCTGCTGATCGCCGAACTAACCGCCCGGTTTGTTCAGGCGGCGGGGATCATGCGAGAGGGTTTCAGTTTCCAGGCGGGAGCCGGGGGCACCGCCCTGGCATTTGCTATCTACCTGAAGGAGCTGATGCTAAAGGCCGGAGTAAAGGCCCGCTTTATCCGGGGCGGCTCCACCAAATACCTGGTGGAAATGCTGGAGGCAGGCCTCACCGATTACATCCTGGACGGCCAGACCTTCGACCTGGAGGGTGTGCGCTCCATGCGGGAGAACCCGGGCCACATCAACACCTCGCCGTTCACCTCCTACAACTATCACGGCAAGGGCAACTTCGCCGGGATGGTGGACGTGGTGGTGCTGGGGGCCACCGAGGTGGATGTAAACTTTAATGCCAATGTTGCCACCCACTCCGATGGCGTCCTGCTGCACGGTATCGGCGGCTGGCAGAATTGCCTGTTCGCCAACTGCACCATACTGCCGATCCCGGCCTTCCGCAACCGGATACCAATTATTGTTGACGAGGTCACCACCCTGTGCGGTCCCGGCGAGCTGATCGATGTGATCGTCACTGAGCGGGGCATAGCCATCAATCCCCGGCGGGAAGACCTGATTGCGGCTACCAAAGGCAGCGGCCTGCCGATCCGGCCCATTGAGGAGATCAAGGCCGAGGTGGACGCCCTGGTGGGTGGGCCGCCCGACAAGCCGGAGCTGAGCGAAGAGGTGGTCGGGGTAGTGAAGTGGGTGGATGGGACAGTACTGGATAGCATTTTCAGGGTGAATAATAATTGATTAATGTTAAATGTTGAATGTTAAATGAAGAATTAAAAATCAAGGGAGCGTATGAAAGGTGATGAGCTAAAAGATAAGGACAAAAGCATTTGCTCATCGATCTGTCAAACTGGCTAATGCTCTTCCAAATTCAACACTCGGAAGACATATTAAAGGACAGTTGATCCGCTGTGCCACGTCGGTTGCTGCCAACTATCGCGCGGCCTGCACGGCACAGTCCAAGGCCAGTTTCATATCCAAATTGAGCATAGTAATTGAAGAGGCGGATGAATCCTATTTCTGGACCGAGTTTATCATGGATGAGAGTTTGGTGGATAATGAGCAAATCGAACCGTTGCTTAACGAAGCCCGTGAACTAACGGCCATATTCACGACATCCAGAAAAACAGCGCAGGGGAAAAAGTAAACATTCACTCAAAAGCGACATTCAATATTTAACATTTAACATTTAACATTTAACATTTAACATTTAACATTTAACATTTAACATTTCAAAACCCTGTCCACCGGGGGATTCAACTATGCGAGAAAACGTTTTAAGGATTTGGCCCGAAATAGAATGGATCAAAGACAATGATCTACGGGAAAAGGTGACCTCCGCGTGGGCCTGGGCCATTGAGAAAAGCGTGCTATCAGCGGATGACTTGGAAACGATCCCCTTTTCGCTGTTGATCAAGGACTGCCAAGTGACTTTTATGAACCACAAGCGCACCTGTGTGCAGCTGGCGGTTGACATGGCCAAACGGATGCAGGCTAACTTCGGTGGCGAAATAGCAATCGATATGGATATCCTGATCGCCGGTGCGATCCTGATCGACGTTGGTAAATTGCTGGAATACGAGATCGTAGATGGGAAGCTGTACACCAGTTCCGCCGGCAAACTGATGCGGCATCCCTTCATCGGGGTGGGC
>JACZSB010000244.1 GCA_022574435.1 Fidelibacterota bacterium | reverse complement strand
TTCGAGTTACGAGTTACTAGTTTCAAGTTTGAGGTATCGAGCCCCGCCTCTGGCGGGATTCCATCGGGCGTCACCTGTTGCTATTTCAAAAGAAGCATCTTGATGGACTGGCTATAATCAGGTGTCGTCAGGCGGGCGATGTAGATCCCTGTTGGCAAGGTGCGACCATCAGTACCCTTACCATTCCAGACAACCTGGTGGTAACCCGCAGTCATGTCACCATCGGCCAGGCGGATCACCTCCCGGCCCATTATGTCGTGAATCACCAGAGAAATGGGACCCCCTTTGGGGAGGTCAAACGGTAATGTTATGGAAGGGTTAAAGGGATTGGGATAGCCGGGATGCAAGGTGTAATCGGAAGGAATCTCATATTCCCGGCTCACGCCCAGGGTGGTTACGGCTGAGACTTCTGCGGAATACCAACTTTCGTTTCCATCGGTGTCATAGCAAGTCACTGCCATATAATATGTGAGACCGGGTTCCAGATCGGAGAGTGTGACCGATGTCGCATGACCTGCGTCAACCGTGTCCGCGTAAGGATTGCCGGTGGAGTCAACATTCAGATAGATGCTATATCCTGCCAGATCGCTGATGGGGCTGGCATCCCAAGCGAGCTCGATAAAATCGTCACCCTGATTTGTTACGACCAAATTCTGAACGGGAATGGGGGGCGCGGCCGTATCAGGTTCAGTGAGAAACGGTATGATATTAACGAAAGCATTTACACTGTCGCCCAGACCTCCGGGATTTTGCTGCGGGTGATAAGGGCCGGTAGCATCCCCCCACCAATTGGTTACTGCGCTCACCATAATGGTGTTATCGGCGTTGTAGAGCCCCATCCCGTTATGTTCGATATTGGAGCCGGCAATTGTAGGTGTGCCACTTATAATGTAAATACCACTGGAATTCTGGGTTATGGTAACATTCAGCAGCATTGGACTGCCATATCCGATGTAAAGCCCGCCACCAAGACTGGCCGTATTGCTGATCACGGCCATATCTGTCAGAGTGGGATTGCCACTGCTGATGGAAACCCCACCGCCGTAACTAGAGGCCGTGTTACCGCTTACGGTCATGTCTGTCAGTGTTGGACTGCTGCTCCAGATGTAAAGCCCGCCACCGCCACCAGAGGCTGTGTTGCCAGTCACGGTCATGTTCGTCAGCGTGGGACCACCGCCCGAGATGGCAAGCCCGCCACCATTATCATTAGCCGTGTTGCCGGTCACGGTCACGTCTGTCAATGTGGGACCGCTGTCGATGATGTTGAGCCCACCGCCACCGCCAGAGGCCGTGTTGCCAGTCACGGTCACACCTGTCAGTATGGGACTGCTAACGACGATGAAAAGCCCTCCGCCAGAATAGGCCCCGTTGCCGGTCACGGTCATGTTCGTCAGCATGGGACTGCTGCCCCCGATGTAAAGCCCGCCACCAGGTCCACCCGCGTTGCCGCTGACAGTCACGTCTCTCAGCGCGGGACTACAATCGGGAATGTAAAGCCCGCCGCCGAAATTAGAAGCCTCGTTACTGGTAATCCAAAGCTGAGCAAGCACCGGGCTGGCATTGCTGACAAACATTCCGCCCCCATTGGCAATATTACCCCCGTTCGTAATCTTGAACCCCCGGATCTCCGTTGTACTATCTATCGTGGCGGTGGAAGGATTCATGTAGATCACGCTGCCGTTCGCACCCCCATCAATAACCGTATTGCTCGAATCACCAGCACTGAGCAACTTGATTCCATTTACATCCGGCCAGAAAATGTTTTCGAAGTATGTGCCTGGTTGAACGAGAACGGTATCTGAGGAGTCTGCTGCGGTTAGGGCGGCTTGGATTGTGGAGTAGTCATCTGGTACGTTGATGGTCGTCGCTGCAAGGGCAGAAGAAATGACCAACGTTAATAAGACCACGCGACATCGGATGCAATTCATAAAATCCCCACAAGTCTATTTACTATTTCAACTGTTTTAGACTAAGCAACGAAAGGTATATAAGTTATGCGTCAATTACAAGGAATATGGATGGCCTAATCTCCGCTAGGCGGAAGGCCTAATCCACGAGGATAACGATCCAAACTTCGCATCAAGGATTTTGCTGGGACCCATACCCCCCCTAGAGGAATGTGGCACTTTGCCAGCGAAAAACGCTCTCCAGAAATTTTTTCTTTAGAAAAAAGCCGCCCATATAGAGCCTGACCGCTACCTGGAGCATTTCACCATGCCCGCAGGTAGTCGATCAGATCTCTTACGATTGCTATCAAACCGTACACGAGGAAGAAGTCGATGAACACTCTCCAGGTCCATAGCAACCAACTTCCATCTTCTTCGTCCTCACCAGCAGACGTATCGGCATAGCCCAGTACTGCTTCTGAAGAGTCCTCTCCCTCCGATTGAATGAAACCAATCCTCATAGGCCCCCTCCCTATTTCAGTAGTCCGTTATCAGCAAACGAATACCAATCACCGTTGGTAATTATCAAGTGGTCAAGCAGTTGAACCTCAACCAACTCGCAGGCCCTTTTGATCTTACTCGTGATGACCTGATCATCGGTACTTGGCTTAATCTCACCCGATGGATGGTTATGCCCGCAGATAACTGCCGCGGCGTTCTTCAACAGGGCATACCGCACAATCTCCCGGGGATGCACTGCAGCCTGGGTGAGCGTGCCTTCAAAGAGTATTTCGGTGCTGATCAAGGCGTGTTTTCTGTTTAGGAACAGCACGACGAAGGTCTCCCGCTCACGGCCATTCAGGTATGTGGCCAGATGGTCAGCCACCTGGCTACTGCTATTGAAGGTTTCGCCCACCCTAATCCTGAACCGGGCAGCATAGGCCTCTTTTAGGTCCTCATCACTCACCCGGTCCAGAAGTGCTTGCAGGCAACTCATACTGCCACCGCCAGATCTGGCATCTGGATTTCCACTGCCTTGGGCAGCCTGATCTTGGGCGCCGTCTCCTGAAAGATGGTAGACTGGACGTGTCCCAGTTGTCCCTCGAGTTTGTTCATGCGTTCCCTAATCGAGAGGTAGCTCTGCATGAGGTTTGCCGGCACTTTTGGTGTACATGCCAGAGCCTCAGCAAAAACATCTTCGCTGGCATATCTGGGATTAATGTCTCCCAGATAGTCGGCCAAGTCGTCCTTCACGAAAGCGAGTTTGCCTTTCAGGCCTGCAAGTTCCCGCTTTATCAGAGTAGCATCATGAGCAACCGCATCCATAAATGGCGTTGCGCTTACCGACTCTATTCCGTTGAAGTCTTCAGTGAGGCCATCAATGCGGATTCCTTCGTCCTCAAGGAACTGCGCCGTGGGGGCATCCATGAAGAGGTTCATCCGGGTTGAGTGAATGTCCGTCATGGGCGAGTAGTCCGGAATGGTGCTCTTATGAGCCAGCAACGCGTCCTGAAACTTTCCCGTAATCACCTCATCAGCAGCTGCCTGAAACCTGCCTGGCGTGAACACCTTGATCAGGTGCCGATTGCCAAAGGAATCCTTGGGATCCTTGAAGTTCCGCGACAACTCCTGTGTATAGAAAAGCACAGGCTCACCCTCTTGACTATCACGGCATAGTTTGAGTCTTGCAGCGGTATAGTTTTTCTGATCATCAACAGCATCGAGTTTAAATCCCTCGATTTCGTCCTCAAGCCGCTGCGGGTCGTCTATCACTACGTTGGTCTGCACCTGATTCCTCCTTTAATCTGATGGGCATCACTACAGTGATAGCGCCGCTTTTCCACTCTTCTCCTTCCTCCATGAGTACTGTCCCGGAATCGGGACTGACGTACCTCCAGCGAACAAGTGGGCTTTGCTGGCTCTGTAGCGCCCTTTCAAATAACCCAAGATCAAATCCAATGCGTATCGGTTCGCCCTTGAATCCTGTAGCAGGCAAGGGAGCCATCCATGAGAGCTCCTCCTCCAGGTTCTGTATCTCAAGCGTGCCGCCACTACTATCAATATCCCAAATTGAGAGATGAGTCTGCCGGTCGGTGAACGGTTTTGCTGCTTTAATCAGGGCCAGGATCTTGTCCTTATCCAAAATCACTTCACCTGTGAACTTGGTTGGTATCACCGACTTCACATCAGGGTAGACCTCGTCAATAAGCCGGACGTACATGGTCACTTCACCAGGCAAAGCGAATGATAGGTGGGTATCAGAGAGCCCAACTTTGGTATGGCCCCGGGCCAGTCTCATGAGCAGGCCTAATGGGCCGGTAGGTAGTATCCCCGATAACGGTTTAGCCTTATTCACATCAAGCCCGTTCTGAATCCGAAGCACGTGGCCGTCAGTGGCAGATAAAGTCATCTGCCCGCCCCGGATTTCTGTGTGGACTCCTAAAAGCGATGCCTTCAGTTCATCCTTGCTGCAAGATTTCCCCTGCCCAGCCAGGGCCTGGAACACATCACGGTGCCAGACTCCCATGGGCTTGAACTTTCCCTTGGGGACCAGCGGGAAGTCTTGTACACTGCCTCCTTTAAAGGAGAGCACACTTCCGTCATAACCCAGATTTATCTTGTCATCTTCCAGCACAATCTTCAGGCTGTGCGGTTTTGTTTTTAGAACTTTGGATAGCAGGGCTACCGGAAGGCAATAGGATCGCTTATCGGGTACAGGCATTACCAGGGTTGTCTCAAGATCGGTAACTCGCGCCAGGCCACCATCAATGCAGATGGTCCTCAGTATCGGCAGCGAACTTCTGCGGTCAATTACTTTCTCTGCCATAG
>JACZSB010000243.1 GCA_022574435.1 Fidelibacterota bacterium | reverse complement strand
GGCAGTGCTCTCGTGGATTTTCAGCCAACTTCTAACACCACACGGTCAGATAGCGAATTTTTGCAGCGCTAGGATGATGCCTGAACTTGTAACCGAGTTCAGCAAGTATTTTGAGAACCGCTTTACAGAGGTTTGGCTAAAGCCAAGCGCTATGGTGCTCCATAAGGATCGTCCAAGACCCGATATTGAGTTCATATGCGTTTTTCACCGAAAGAGAACACCCAAGAAATATCGAACCTATAATTGGGAGGAGGTGGCGATTAAGGGAGAGCCGTTCCTGAGGAAAAATCAGAACCTTGATCACACAAATATTACTACTTCAAAGCGTGAGATCGACGAAAACGAATCCGGACTACGGCATCCTTCAAGCGTAGTTCGTTTCCCGAATCGTCCGGCGATGAAAGGGAAAGAAGCTAGGTCGGCCCGCCACCCTACCCAAAAGAGTCTGGAGCATATGAAACGTTTAATCAAAATCTTAAGTAACCCTGGTGAAACCGTTTTGGATCCTTTCATGGGCAGTGGCACGGCGACGCTGGCGGCAATAATTACAGGTCGCGAAGCCATCGGCTTTGAGATCGAGTCACAATACTTCGAGATGGCGCAAGAGCGAATCGCCTTGAACACAGCCCAGAGGATCCTGCTGTGATGCTCATAATCTTTACTGGGTGCTACCACCTTCGCTTTCAGTGGCATAAAGCCCTATGAGCAATACCTGTCTATGGCTTTCGGGAGATACGGCTTTAAACGGGCAATCAGAGGCCACAATAATTCTCGTAAACGTATATGGCGTATACGTTTATAAACGCTTGATACGGCTTGATCCGTATGTTATAATACGGGTGGCTATGATGAACTCGAATCCAAATAATCTTCAAATTTCGGGCCGGAGGCCTTCCCCACCCAACATCATAGCCCCGGGGAATCAATGGCCTTCGGCCCACTTCATTAGGTTAAATCATGGCGGGAATGAGAAAGCTCAAGGGTAAATGGTACATTCGAGTATACCTCGATAATGGGAAAGAGAAACTCCTGCCCACCAAGACCGGTGACCGTAAACGGGCAGAGGCGATGAAGCGTCAGATTGAAGAGCGGGAGTTTCTGGTCAAAGCCAAGCTAGCTGAGAAGGTGCTTGAACCCAAGTATCGTCTTTCAGAAGTGATCGATGAGTACCTTAAGGATTGCCGTGCACGTCTGCGCGAATCAACCGTAATCGCCTACGCCCTGGCCTTGGGTGATCTGATTACCTGTTGGGGTGATGTAAATCTAAATGGGCTCGCTGCGGTACATCTGATCAGTATCAAGGAATACTTGGTTAGAAAGGTCAATCCCACCACCGTTAATATCAGGCTCAGGGGCATCCGGGCATTTCTAAACTGGCTCCAGGCCAACGGTAAAATCGACAGCCTCCCAGGGAAAGTATCCCTTGTAAAGATTGATCGACAACTGCCCAAGTTCTTCACCCCGCAGGAGCTTGATAAAATCTTCAGTGCGATTGAGGAGCCCAAATTGAAAGCTGTGTACCGGCTTCTATCCGAAACCGGCCTGCGCAGGATGGAACTTTTCAACTGCACCCTGGAAGGCGAATATTTGCATCTCCATGATACCAAGGGACGGCGTGATCGCTTGGTTCATATCTCACCTGAGTTAATCCCGGACTATATACTGGCCACTACAGATCCATATCATCCTGATACTATCACTCAGTACTTCAGGAAAGCGATGCTAAAGGCCGGAATTGAACCCAACGGTCGCTCTCTACATAGTTTGAGGCATACTTTTGCACTGCGCCGGTATGCTCATACTGGGGACATTTATCTGGTGAAAGAGCTACTTGGGCACTCGTCGGCAGTAGTAACCGAGATTTACCTGCAGTTCCCCCAGAAGTACCTCGCGCAGGTGTTCGGAAGTACCCTAGACAGATCCAGTTACAGCCAAATCATGGCTGAATCCGGCCCCCCAATCAGACCAGAATTTCAAGCCTGAATCACCCGATTTCCGGATACTCCCCGGATACGGCCCCTGCTTCCCCTGAGGACATCAGAGAACCGTCAGTCCGTTGATCAAGACTGATATAGTAATGGGGGTGTCGCTAGGATTTATGGATTTCTCGTGTGATTTCCATCACTTGCCCTGCCCTCAAAAAGGTCATTGTTTTGGTGGCTGGAAATTAGTTTAGAACTGTTCGGTGTCAGAGCATTGTGGACCAAAGCGGACTAAATCTTAAAAGACACTTTTGCTAAGTTGAACCAGTTAGCATGAGGAGTCTTGAAATGTCAGCGAAGAAGTCAGAATCAATGGTTCGGGAGATCAAGCGGAGCATCAGTAAGAAAATACTCAGCACAAGAGAAGATCGTCGTCGTTTTGTAAGAGTTGCTAGTGTGATCCAAGTCACATCTCCGAGATTCATCTTGTTTTTTGTTTGATAAAATGCTAACATACCATCGCAAAGGTCATACAGCCGTTAATCTATAAAATTTTTAAGTTCTTCGAAATCAATAGGTTACGAAGTAATTATTAATAGGCTATAGGTATATTGTCATCTATTGACCTTGGGTATATGTTTGGAGGCGCCTGTGCTTTATAAACTTCATCGCAACGGAAGTTATGGCTACAGTCCTGGTCCCGCCCATCTCGCCTGTGAGCAGGTAAACAACCAACATGGGCGTTTCAAGGTTGCGGATGCTCGCCAAGCCACACTCCACACCGCTGGGTGGGTCCGCCTTCGTAAGCAAGTCCATCTCTTAATCCAAGAATTCCAGAAACCAATTGAATTTTTCTGCTCTCAACGTCCAGGGCATTGAGGAGGTTACAATGGACCGAGAATCAATCTTTACCACGTTGCGCACCGGGATTTCCCTGCTGCTGGCTATGTCTATAGCCACTGCGGCTACCCCTGACGCTGTGACGCTGGACAGTCCGGCATTTGCCCCGAATCATTCTTTAGATCTATCATGGAGTGAGAGCGCCGACAGCGCTTTTAAGGCCTATCGGCTGTACCGCAGCGGAACCAGTGGAGTCGACACCACGGCCGATCTGATTGCCGTGATCTCAGATTCCTCGACCCTGTCTTATACAGACTCCACCACCCGCCTGCTCACCACCTACTACTACAAGATATTTGTCGCCGACACGTTGGATACCCTAAGCAGCGGCAGTAACGAAGTCTCGGCCACCACGTTTGACAATGATTATCCATTGATTGATGATCTGGAGAGTGGCGACCTGGACTGGTTCGTGCCTACGGGTACCTGGGCGATATCGGACGAAGACGCCTACAGCGGCACCCACAGCTGGAGCGACAGCCCCAATGGCGCTTATGCATCATCGGAAAACAACGCGCTGATCACGGCCATTTCCCTCACCAGTCCGGACGTGAACATGCCGGCCCTGACCTTCTATCACCGCTACAACTTCGAGCCCGACAACGACCACGGCCTGGTGGAGGTCTCCACCAACGGCGGTTCCAGCTACACCTATCTCTACGACATCACCGGCTACAGCGGCAGCTACTGGAAGTACGAGAGCATCGACCTGGCCACCTACTGGGGCCAGGAGATCTATGTGCGCTTCCGGGTGGTCTCCAACGGCTCGGTGCAGTCCGACGGCTGGCACATCGACGATATCCGCATCGACGCCACCCCCAAGGCTACGGCCATCCCCTTCCCCTTCACCGACGACTTCAACGACGAGGCCCGCAGTGACAGCCTGTGGCTCACTTCCTCCTGGGGGACCTACCTGGGTCCTGCCGATTCCCGCTACGACGGCACCCCCTACATGCACTCCCGGCCAAACGGGAACTATTACGCCGGGACTCATGCATCCTTGGTGAGCGCCCAAATTATCGATCTGACTGACGCCGTCAGTCCCATTCTCACCTTTCAACATCGCAGGGTTTCCTCGGGCGGCTATTATCAAACCGATGATTTCAGGGTTTTGGTATCAACCGATAACGGGATTACCTACACGACCATGGCTACCTATGACAACAGCTCCGCCAGTTGGACCAGGAGTCAGGTCAACCTGTCGGCCTATGCCGGTGTACCCATCCGGCTGCGCTTCCACGTTAACGGCCAAGGTTCAGTCGCCTACTGGGCCATCGAGAATGTGAATGTTGCAGAATCTCCGCTAGACGTGGTGCTGGACACACCCACCCCTGTGGGCCAGCACGCGGTACAGCTCAGCTGGTCTGCCAGTATCGCAGGCGATTTTTCCTCCTATAGGATATACCGTTCCACAACCTCAGGTGTTAACGGTTCCCAGCTCATAACAATCACCGATGTGGCTACCACCACCTTCATCGACTCGTCCATGCTGGACTATGACCGCTACTACTACAAGATTTTCGTGGTGGATACCCTGAGTGGTTACAGTACTGGAAGCAACCAGGAGTCTATCGAGGTACCGTCCGTGGCCATGAACAGCTACCCCTTCTTTGACGATATGGAGAGTGGTCCGGGCAACTTTGCCGATGATCGCCCCTGGGCAGTTACCGATGAGGACGCCTACAGCGGCACCCACAGCTGGAGCGATAGTCCTGGAGGGGCATACGGGTCCAACACCTCCCGGTCCCTGTATCTGCCCATCGATCTAACCAGTCCGGACGTGAACATGCCGGCCCTGACCTTCTATCACCGCTACAACTTCGAGCCCGACAACGACCACGGCCTGGTGGAGGTCTCCACCAACGGCGGTTCCAGCTACACCTATCTCTACGACA
>JACZSB010000017.1 GCA_022574435.1 Fidelibacterota bacterium | reverse complement strand
GGAGAAACAAACCGGCCCGATTTCTGGGACGATCCTCAGCAGGCTCAGGTGACGTTGAAAAAGGTCAGCGCCCTGGAGAAGGAGCTGCGGATGTGGGAGCAGCTGCGCACCAGCCACGAGGAGGTTGAGGTTCACCTGGAGCTGATCAATGAAGCTGGCCGGGACAACGCGCCCGATGAGGCGCTGGAAGCGCTGTCGATCTATTCCTCGTCCCTTGATTTTGCGGAGTCGCACCACCTGCTCAACGGCCCCGATGATCACAAGGACGCTATACTTACCATCCACCCGGGCGCCGGCGGCACCGAGTCGCAGGACTGGGCCGCCATGTTGCAACGGCTCTATCTGCGTTGGGTGGAGCGCCACGGTTACCAGGGCCAGATTCTGGACCTGCAGCCGGGGGAGGAGGCCGGCATCAAGGATGTGACCATCGAGGTTAAAGGCGACATGGCCTATGGTTACCTGAAGGCTGAGGCCGGTGTGCACCGCCTGGTGCGCATCTCTCCCTTCGATTCCCAATCCCGGCGGCACACCTCCTTCGCCTCGGTTTTCGTCTACCCGGCCGTGGAAGACAACCTGGAGATCGAGATTAACGAGAAGGACCTGCGCATCGATACCTACCGGGCCAGTGGCGCCGGGGGGCAGCACGTGAATAAGACCGATTCGGCGGTGCGGCTGACCCATCTGCCCAGCGGCATTGTGGTCCAATGCCAGAACGAACGCAGCCAGATGAAAAATAAGGCCACCGCCATGAAGATTCTCAAGGCCCGGTTGTACGACCGGGCCAGGGATGAGCAGAAAGCGGAAAAGCAGAAACTGGAGGATACGAAACTGGACGTGGCCTTCGGCAGCCAGATCCGCTCCTACGTATTTCAGCCCTACACCATGGTTAAGGATCATCGCACCAAGGAAGAGACCGGTAACATCCAGGCGGTCATGGATGGGGAGATCGACAATTTCCTGCGGGCCTGGTTGTTGCAGAACGCCGGGAAAGACACCACGGCCAGTCTGAAATAGTCATAGACGCATGACGCAGGAACAAAAAACGTTGCAGGAGTTGCGACGGGTCCGACGGCAAAAGCTGGCCGAGCTGCGTGAGCTGGGGTACGATCCCTTCCCCTACAGTTATCCGGTTTCCCACCATAGCAGTGCACTCCAGGGATTGGAGGATGACCAGTTTCCCGCTGAGGTGCACATTGCCGGCCGGGTGGTTTCGCTGCGCCGCATGGGCAAGGCTAGCTTCGCCCACCTCCAGGATCACCAGGGACGCCAGCAGATTTATATCAAAGGGGATCTGGTAGGAGAAGCGGTATACCGGGACCTGTTCGCCCGGGTCGACCTGGGGGATTTCCTGGGCGTACAAGGGCGCGTATTCCGCACCCGCACTGGCGAGATCACGGTGGAGGTGGCCCGAATGGAGCTGCTGGCCAAGAGCCTACGGCCGTTGCCGGGGGTCAAGGAGAAGGACGGCACAGCCTTCGATCCCTTCGAGGACAAGGAACAGCGCTACCGGCGGCGCTACTTAGACCTGATCGCCAACCCGGATGTGAAGCAAATATTTATCCGGCGGGCCCAGGTGATCCGGCGCCTGCGGGAGCTGCTGGACCGTGAGGGGTTTATCGAAGTGGAGACCCCGGTCCTGCAACCGGTGTACGGCGGCGCCTCCGCCCGGCCTTTCAAAACCTACCATAATACGTTGGACCAGACCCTCTACCTGCGCATAGCCGACGAACTCTACCTGAAACGGTTGATCATCGGGGGATTCGACAAGGTTTACGAGATCGCCAAAAATTTTCGGAACGAAGGTATGGACAAGAGCCATAATCCCGAGTTCACGGCCCTGGAGTTTTACTGGGCCTATGCGGATTATAACCAGGCCATGGATTTCACCGAGTCACTGCTGCGGGCGGTGGCCGAAAATTTGGGCGGGACCAAGCTAAAATTCCAGGGGCAGGAGCTGGATCTGGCGGCGCCCTTTGCCCGCCATTCGTATTTTGAGATATTGAACAAATACGCAGATAAGGACCTCAGCAGGCTGGACAGCGCCGAACAACTAAGTAGCTTTGCCGCCGGGCGGGGAATCAGCCTGGAGGAGGATCTCAATTACGGGCAAGCCTTGGACAAGCTGTTCGACCTGCTGGTGGAACCTCACCTGGTGCAACCTACATTTATAGTGGATTACCCCAAGGCGCTCTCGCCGTTGGCCAAAACCCATCGCTCGGGGAATGCGGACTTAGTCGAGCGCTTTGAGCTGTTCATGGCCGGTATGGAATTCGCCAACGCCTTCAGCGAGCTGAACGATCCGCTGGACCAACGGGAGCGGCTGGAGGCCCAGGCCCAGCTGCGGGCGGCGGGTGATGAAGAAGCCCAGCCGGTTGATGAGGATTTCCTCGAAGCCCAGGAATATGGTATGCCCCCCATGGCTGGTGTGGGGATTGGCGTTGACCGGCTGGTAATGCTGCTCACAGGGCAGGACTCCATCAAGGACGTGATTCTTTTCCCGGCCATGCGCCCGCAGCAACCGTGACCCCCGAGCGTTTAATAGCCTGGCGCTACCTGCGCGCCCGGCACGCTTACGGCTTCATCTCCCTGATCGGCTATCTGGGGATCGTCGGGCTGGCTATCGGTGTGGCCGCCCTGGTTTTGACCCTGAGCGTAATGAGCGGGTTCCAGGAAGCGGTGGAAGACAAGGTGGCCGCCTTGGACGGCCATCTGCGGCTGGCCAGCGCCTACGGCCAGGGGTCAGCCCTGCCCGACAGTGTGCTGGAATGGCTGCGGCGGGACCCGGCTGTGGCCGCTGTGACCCCGTTCATCGCCCAACATGCCTTGGTGCGGCGGGGCCGGAAATCCGATGGTGTTCTGCTGCTGGGCGCCGATTGGGCGCAGCTGCGGGAAGTATTGGAAATCGAGACTTACATCACCGCCGGCAGTCTCCCCTCGGGCGGAGAGGCCCCGCTGATCGTCATAGGGGCCAAGCTGGCCGCCACCCTGAACGCGGCCCCCGGTGACCAGCTATACCTTTTCGACATCGATTACCTGCTGGGCCAACAGGGGCTGCGGGGCCAGGAATTCACCGTGGCGGCCATCTATCGCTCCGGCATGGCCGAATACGACCGCTTGTTGGCCTTCACAGCCCTGCCACCGGCCGAGGCATTGTTCGGTACCGACGGCGCCCCAATCCAAGCTATGGTGAATCTACGCCAGCGGGACCGGGCGGAAGAACTGGCTGCCACCTGGGAAGCGGAGCTGGGCTTTCCTTACTACTTTATCACCTGGCGCCAGCGGCACGCCGCCCTGTTCAGTTGGCTCACCGGACAACAGGTGCCCATTCTGGTAATCTTCGGGTTCATCGCCCTGGTGGCGGTGGTCAACATTTTCTCGACCCTTATGCTGATCGTGGTGGAGAAGCAGCGCGATATCGGCATTCTGCGCAGCATGGGCTTCAGCCGCCGGCGAATTCAACGCATTTTCATGAGCCAGGGAGGGGTAGTGGGTCTGGTGGGGACCGGGGCCGGGATGGCTCTGGCACTAATCCTCGGTTATATCCAGGTCAAATATCAGATCCTGGCCCTGGATCCCGATATCTATTTTATGGATGCCCTGCCGGTGAAATGGACCTGGCAGGCATTGGCGGCCATCCCGGCCTTGGCGATCATACTTTCCCTGGCAGCGGCGTTGTGGCCGGCCCGGCGAGCGGCCCGGGTGCAGCCGGCGGAGGCGTTGCGTTATGAGTAGTTCCTGGTTCCTGGCCCGGCGCTTGCTGCTGTGGCGGCCGGAGCAGAGGAAAATCAACCGGAGCGTTTTGCTGTCCGTGGCCGGCGTTGCGGTGGGGTCCGGAGTACTGGTACTATCGCTGTCTATCCTGAACGGCTTCGAGGCGCTGGTCCACGGCAGTCTGCGGCGTTTCGAGCAGGAACTGGTGGCCCGGCCCACCAGGGAGGGGATCGATCTGGCGGCTACCATCACCCGTCTGGCGGAGGCCGGTTGGCAAGCACAGCGCTATGCCGAGCGCAAGCTGGTGCTGCAGGCCGATGATGACTACCGGTTGGTGACGGCCCGTATCGTGCCGGACCTGGCGGCGGAGATGGAACGCTTCGGGGAGGCCATCATCCACGAGTTCTCGTATACTTCACAGGTGCCGGGCATATTGGTGGGCTCTTTGCTGGCCGATAAGTTGCACCTGCTGCCCGGAGATCAGGTCAACCTGCTATCACCCCTGGATATATCCCTATCCAATCCCCGGCCGCCCCGCTTGGCCGCCCGGGTGCAGGCGCTCTTCGAGTTCGGCCTGCTTGATTTCGATGACACTTACCTGTTGATGGATTTTAGCACGGCCGAACGGCTGATTCCCCAATTGGCGGCCTACAGCTCCCTGATGATTGTCGATCCCCCTGAGGCCGGTCCGGAGCGGTTGGAGGAATTGCTGCCTGCGGAGGATTGGGACATCAGCACCTGGGAAAGCGAGCATCTGGATCTGATCACTGCCATGCGACTGGAGAAATTAGGCAGCGCCTTTGTGCTCTTCCTGATCATCCTGGTAGCGGCCTTCAATGCCACCAGCACCATGGTTATGACCGTCATGGAGAAATACCGCGAAATCGGAATCCTGCGCTCCCTGGGCGCCAGCCGCCGGTATGTGCGGGGCCTGTTTCTGAGGCAGGGGCTGATTATGGGCCTGGTGGGGGTGGTGTCCGGCCTGGGGATCGGGGGCGCTATTGCCCTGAGCCAGGTGCGCTGGGGATTTATTCCCAGCCCCGGGGGGCTGTACGCAGAGGGCGGACTGCCTCTGGAAGTGCGCTGGCCGGACTTTATTCTAGTAGGTCTGGGAGCATTGCTGCTGAGCCTGGCGGCGGCCTGGTATCCCGCCGGCCGGGCGGCCGACATAGAGCCGGGGCAGGCGGTAAATTACCTGAAATGATGTTGCTGCAAGCCATCGATATCCACAAGAGCTACCGTCTCGATAGCACCACCTTACAGATACTCAAGGGGGTCAGCCTGGAGGTCGAGCGGGGCACTATCGTGGCCCTGCGAGGGCGTTCGGGCAGTGGGAAGTCTACCCTGCTCAATATTCTGGGGACGCTCGATCGCCCTGACCGGGGCCAACTGCTGCTACAGGACCGGGATGTGACCGATCTCACGGATGAGGAGCTCTCCCGGTACCGTAACCGGAACATTGGCTTTATATTTCAGTTTCACCATTTGCTGCCGGAGCTCACTTTGTGGGAAAACCTTGAGTTGCCGCTCCGGTTGGATGATCGGCGGCCGCCCGATCTGGGATTCCTGGAGCACCTGCTGGAACTTACCGGGCTGGTAGACCGCCGCCGGCACTTTCCCAGCCAGCTCTCTGGGGGTGAACGGCAGAGGGTGGCGGTAATCCGAGCCTTGGCCAACCGACCTGGCATCGTATTTGCAGATGAACCGACTGGAAATTTGGATGCGGAAAACGGGGAGATAGTAATGGAACTGATCAGAGGGCTAAAAACGAATCATGGGCAGGCCTTCCTGATCGTTACCCATAGTGCTGCTCTGGCCGCTACGGCGGACCGCACACTGTACTTGAATGAGGGCGTCGTAATTCCTGAGGCCCCGGTTGATGCAACCTCCTGATGCCATTAAATTGAATTCGCCGCGAGGGGCAGAATTACCATGAAAGAAAATTTTTCCAGGCTGGTTCGCCATATTCTTAAAAACGCCAAGGACGAAGCTCGCCGTCTGGGCCACAGCTTTGTAGGCTCCGAGCACCTCCTGCTGGGGATCATCAAAGTGGGACAGGGTCAGGCTTTTGATATTCTGGCCTCGTTTACCGGCGAAGTGGAGGATCTGCGGCGCGAGATAGAGGATCTGGTCCGCTCCTCCGGCGGAACCATGACGCTGGGCCACCTGCCCCTCACCCGCAGGGCCGAACGGATCCTGCGCACCACCTTCACCGAGGCTAAAAATTTTGGGGAAGAGGTTGGGGATGACATTCACTTACTGCTGGCGGTGGCCAAAGAGGGAGAGGGTGTAGCCAGCGAGGTTCTGGGACGGTATGGTGTCGACTATATCAGCATTAAAAAGCGGGTCACCGCTCTGGGGGTTAAAACCGGCCGCAGCACCCGGGCGGGACGCCAGGCCAAGAAATCAGACACCCCAACACTGGACCATTTCAGCCGCGATATAACTGCTCTGGCGAATGATAATGCCCTGGATCCGGTCATTGGCCGTGAACAGGAGATCAAGCGGGTAGCGCAGATTTTGGCCAGGCGGAAGAAGAACAATCCGGTACTGATCGGGGAACCGGGAGTGGGTAAGACAGCCATCGTCGAGGGGCTGGCCACCCGGATAGTCAAGCGGGAAGTGCCCCGGGTGTTACACGGCCATCGACTGTTGGCCCTCGACCTGGGGGCCCTGGTGGCTGGAACAAAATATCGGGGGCAATTCGAGGAACGGCTGAAGGCCTTGATGCAGGAGCTGGAGTCGGCTAAGGATGTGATCGTCTTCATCGACGAACTGCATACCCTGGTAGGCGCCGGCAGCGCCAGCGGCTCGCTGGATGCGGCCAATATGTTCAAGCCGGCCCTGTCCCGAGGCGAAATCCAGATCATCGGCGCTACCACCCTGGATGAATACCGCCGCCACATCGAAAAAGACGGCGCCTTGGAACGACGTTTCCAGAAGGTGGTTGTCGCACCACCCTCCATTGAGGACTGCCAGCTCATTCTGATGGGACTCAAAGAAAACTACGAGCGCCACCATCAGGTGCGCTACACCGATGAAGCCATTAAAAGCTGCATCGAACTCAGCAACCGCTATATAACCGATAAGTTCATGCCCGACAAAGCCATCGATGTGTTGGATGAGGCCGGCGCCCGGATCCATATCAATACTTTAGTGGTTCCTCAGGAACTGGTGGATCTGGAAAAGGAGGTGGAGGCGGTCCGGCGGCAGAAGGAGCAGGTGGTGAGCCAGCAGGATTTCGAACAAGCCGCCAGACTGCGTGACCAGGAACGGCACCTGTTGGAAAGGATCGAGCATTCCCAGCGGCAGTGGGAAGAGGATGACACCCGGGAATGGCCGTTTGTGACCGAAGACGATGTGTCCGACACCGTAGCTATGATGACCGGCATTCCGGTTAACAAAGTGGCTGAGAAGGAGATGGACCGGCTGCTGCATCTGGAGGATAGCCTCAAGCTGAAAATTATCGGCCAGGATGAACCGATCCATAAGCTCAGTCAGGCGATTCAACGGGCGCGCACCGGCATGAAGGATCCCCGGCGTCCCATCGGCACGTTCCTGTTCCTGGGACCCACCGGGGTGGGCAAGACCGAGCTGGCCCGCGTGCTGGCCGAAAACTTATTTAGCGTCAGCGATGCCCTGGTGCGCTTCGATATGTCTGAATACATGGAACGCTTTAATGTCTCCCGCCTGGTGGGAGCCCCGCCAGGTTATGTCGGTTTTGAAGAGGGGGGCGAGCTTACCGAGCGGGTCCGCCGTAATCCCTTCTGTGTAGTGCTCTTCGATGAGATCGAGAAAGCCCACCCGGACGTGTTTAACATCCTGTTACAGATCATGGACGAGGGGACCATCACCGACAGCTACGGGCGCAAGGTCGATTTTCGAAATACGATTATTATACTGACTTCCAACCTGGGAGCCAAGGGAATAAATACGGCCGGCAGCTTTGGTTTCCAGGCCAGTGCGGAGCCGGATGACAAGCAGCTCGGCGCAACGCTCAAGACGGAAGTCAAGCGCATATTCAATCCGGAATTTCTCAACCGGTTGGATGATATTTTCGTGTTCAATTCCCTACGCCGGGAGCATTTGTTCAAGATCGTCGAACTGCAACTGCAGGACCTGGAACGTAACTTGACCAGCAAGAATATATCCTATAGCATCACCGAGGCTGCCAAGGAATTGATCATCGAGGAAGGCTACGATAAAGCCTACGGCGCCCGGCCTATGCGGCGAGTGATCCAGACCCGGATAGAGAACGAAATTGTCGAGAAGTTCCTGACGAGGGAATTCAGCGAGGGCGGCCATATCAGCATCACGGCCCGGGGTAAGAAACTATTCTTTACTCAGAGGGTCGCCGGGGCCACCGATTCCGAAGCCAAAATGGCCGAAGAGACCAAGTAGCCCAGCTTCCACCGGCTTAACGCAATATTTGCAGTCCACTGGCCGATATTATGACAATATGTCATAATATCGGCTTCGGCATTATAATTGTAGTGGATAGGGGCACGACTTAACGGAGAATTGTAATGGGTAAAATTATCGGCATCGATCTGGGAACCACTAACTCCTGCGTATCTGTCATGGAAGGCGGAACCCCCATAGTGATCGAGAATTCAGAAGGCGGTCGTACGACCCCCTCAATAGTGGCCTTCACCAAGAATGGCGATCGCCTGGTGGGCCAGCCGGCCAAGCGACAGGCAGTGACCAATCCTGAAAGCACCGTGTACTCCATCAAGCGGTTCATGGGCCGGGTGCATGGAGAAGTAAATCAGGAGATCAAGGAAGTGCCCTACAAGGTGACCAAGGGCAAAAAGGGCGATGTGCGCATTAAAGTCAGGGATAAATCCTATACTCCTCCTGAGATCAGCGCCATGATCTTGCAGAAGATCCGCCAAACGGCCGAGGCCCACCTGGGCACCAAGGTGACCGACGCCGTGATCACCGTGCCGGCCTATTTCAACGATGCCCAGCGCCAGGCCACCAAGGATGCCGGCAAGATCGCCGGTTTGAATGTGCGGCGTATTATCAACGAACCCACTGCGGCGGCGCTGGCCTATGGCCTTGACAAGCAGAAAGATGAGAAAATCGCTGTATTCGATTTCGGTGGCGGAACATTTGATATCTCCATTCTGGAGCTGGGCGAAGGTGTATTCGAAGTAAAGTCCACCAATGGCGACACCCACCTGGGTGGCGATGACATCGACCAGATCCTGATTGACTGGATGGCTGACGAATTTAAAAAGGCTGAGGGCATCAACTTGCGCGAGGACCCCATGGCGTTGCAACGTCTGCGTGAAGCGGCTGAGAAAGCCAAGATGGAACTCTCCACCGCTATCCAGACCGATGTTAACCTGCCGTTCATCACGGCCGATGCCGCCGGCCCCAAACATCTGAACTTCCAACTCACGCGGGCCAAGTTCGAAAACCTGACGGCCAAACTGCTGAACCGGCTCAAAGATCCCTGCTATAAGGCTCTTGAGGATGCCAAGCTTAAACCTGCCGATGTGGACGAAGTGATTCTAGTAGGGGGCAGTACCCGGATTCCCAAGGTGCAGCAGATCGTCCAGGAAATCTTTGGCAAGGAGCCCCACAAAGGGGTTAATCCGGACGAGGTAGTAGCGTTGGGCGCCGCCATCCAAGGCGGTGTACTGGGCGGAGAGGTTGAGGACGTCCTACTACTGGATGTTACGCCCCTGTCGCTGGGGATCGAGACCCTGGGCGGCGTTTTGACCCGGCTGATCGATGCCAACACCACTATCCCAACCAAGAAAAGCCAGATTTTCTCCACCGCCTCTGATCACCAACCATCGGTGGAAATTCACGTTCTCCAAGGGGAGCGCTCCATGGCGCTAGATAACAAGACCATCGGCCGGTTCCACTTGGACGGCATTCCACCGGCGCCCCGGGGTGTACCACAGGTGGAAGTAAGTTTCGACATCGACGTCAATGGAATCCTGCACGTCTCTGCCAAGGACAAGGCTACCGGCAAAGAGCAGAGCATCCGCATTGAAGCATCCAGCGGTCTTACCGATGAAGAGGTCGAGACAATGCGCCAGGATGCCGATGTGCATGAGGCAGAGGATAAGCTGCGTCGAGAAGAGGCCGAAATACATAACACCGCCGACCATCTGATCCATCAGACCGAGACCCAGGCTAAAGAGTTCGAGGATAAGTTATCGGAGGGTGACCAGGAGAATCTGAAGACAGCAGTGGAAAAACTGAAGCAGGCCAATAGCGGCTCAAGCGCAAGCGATATTCAAAGCGCCATCGATGAAGTCAACAAGGTTTGGTCGGAGCTGGCCACTAAAATGTATGCCGAGACCAAAACCACCGAACAGGAACCGGCCTCGGCGGACGGCGGTGCCGGTTCTAAGGCCAAGGTCGATGACGGCGAGATCGAGGATGCCGACTTTGAAGTGGTGGATGACGACAAGTAGTCCCGGCCTTAAGAAATGGACGGTAACGGGCGGTCAAAGATCGCCCGTTCTATTTTTATACCCAACCATGAAGTTGTAACTTATACACTAAAGGGATTTCAGAGCGATGCGGTTGTGGAAAAACAGTCTAAGGCTTTTGGGCCGGTTAGTGTTGTTGCTGGTAGTGGCGGCTGCCACACTGATTATATTTTTCCCGGGACTGCTCACCAAGTATTTCCAGCTGTACGCCAATTATAAATACTTGGATCCGCTGGGACTGCGGGTATCGTACCAGGGCTTTGAAGGCGACCTGTTCGGTACTATGAAATTTGATCAAGTGCTGGTGACCGCTGCTGACGGCGGGTTTTACCTGGCTGCGGAAAATGTCGAACTTAACATTGATTTCCTACGCTTGATCCGCAGGGACCTCTCCCTCGATGAAGTTCATCTGGAAAGAGTGGAAGTGCAACTGCCCTCCGGCGAAATTTCGGGACATTTGGCGGACATGCAGTTGCCGGAGCTGCCGTGGGTATCGATCCGAAATCTCAGAATCGACGAGGGCTGGATCCGTCAGGGTGATGTCAATTTGTGGGTCCGGATCAGCGGGAATCTGGATGTCACCCAATCAGTGACCTTGACACAGTCGCGGTTGGAGATGACTCACCCGCAACTACCTGATACTGTGGTTCTACAATCCGAAGTGCTGACCTATGACGGCCGGTCTATAGTCGTGCGTAATGGACACCTGGCCTATAGAAGCTATCAGGCCGAGTTAACCGGGGCTGTGCAGCTGAAACCCGAGTTGCAGCTGGATCTGGCCGTGGCTATGGAGTGGGTGCCCCGATTGCCCCAACAACCTGATTGGATTACCGTGCAATCTCTTCACGGCCGGCTGGAGGGACCGCTTGAAACCCTTCAATGCGATCTGGTCCTGGGACTGCTCTGGCGGGATGATCCCCTGGATCTGGCCGAAGCGCGGTTCAACCTAATTCCGGCCGGTCTACAGCTTGAGCGGCTGCACCTGGTTCACCGGGGCCAGGGACTCACGGTCAGGGGTAAAGTGTACTATGATGGTGGACTGGCCTTAGAAGCTGATTTTGATCGGATGCACTTGAAAACGCTCATGCCGGAGTTACCAGATTTAACCCTGGATGGGCCGGTCCGGTTCTCCGCGCAGCGCCGTGGTAACCAGTTGGATTCTCTGGATCTGGAGCTGGCTCTGAAACAGCTGCGGTTCCGGGGCTTGCGCATCGGGGCAATTCGCGGTCGGTTGCATCTGGATGATGGGGTCTTGAGTGTGGTCGATACCGTCGGGCTGCATTTTGCCGGTAGCGAAATGCAGCTCTGGGGGACGGTGGATACCAAAAGGAAGCTATTGGACCTGGAGGTATACCTGCAAACCGATAGTCTGGCCACCCTGCTGGCGGCGGCGGGCCTGCCCGTGATCAACGGACGGGCTAACGGCCAAATCTGGGGCAGCGGACCATTCACTGACCCCAGCCTGACCGGCGCGGTGATGCTCACCGGTACCAGCTACCAAGGTCTGCGGGTTGGGCAGGCTTTTGTCCAATTCGTTATGGACAGTTCCCTTACTCGTCCCACCGGCCGCCTGAGCATCTCCACTGCCGACCTGGACCTGTTGGGCAATCCGGTTGAAGGGGGCGAGGCGGAGTTTATATTTGCCGGCGATACCATTTTTACTCCTGCTTTCCGCCTGTATAGAGGATTTGATAAACTGACCGCCCGTGGCTCTCTGATCCGGGGGGAGCCGACGCAGCTGTTTTTAGATACTCTGGCGATAATCCGCAATGCTGAACTGCTTGCCACCGGTGGACTGCTGGCCACCTGGGAGGCCGGGCGGGCCGTATTGACGCCACAGACATTCCAGGTGGCCAACGGCGAGGTGTCGCTGGTGGGGGACTGGCTCGACTCACGAGATTTTTCTTTTCAGATATCTACCCAGCGGCGGGTAGATATCGAAGGGTTGTATAGGTTGCTGGGGCGGCCACCGGCCTCAGCCGGCAGTCTGGACCTGCATGCCAGCGCGCGCAATCGGGCCGGCGATTTTAAGCTGGATGGCAGCATAATTGCCCGGGACGGTAATTTTAACCGGGTGCCATTCACCAAATTCAAGACGGAATTCCAGGTGGCAAACCGCCGGCTCACTTTTACTACTTTGGACTGGCAAACTGCGGAGGGCCGGGCAACAATGACGGGCAGTCTGTCTTACGCCGCAAACCACGACCACCCACTGGGTCTGGGGAAAGCCGATTCCCTGCAATTCAGCGGCCAGGTAACCGATTTCCAGTTCCACGACTTGCAGCCCTACCTGCCCTGGACGTATGAAACCCGGGGTCTGGTCACCGGCGAACTGTCGGTTCACGGGCCGGTAGTCGATCCTGTTTATGAAGCCTCACTGATCTTTCGGGAGCCTAAATTCGATCTGTTCACCGGGGAGTCACTCTCCGGACAGTTGCGCTATGAGGATCAGGTCCTGGTCTTCGATGACCTGTACTTGAAGACCCCTACCGGAGAATATAGTGGCGCTGCCCGGCTGCCGCTGGACCTGCGACCGGGGACTCCCCGAAGCCAGATGGCCACGGACGGCCCGGTTGAAGCGGCCCTCACGGGGCACGCCTCGCAGTTGGACTGGCTGGCGACCTACTTTGAGGCCATTGATTCACTGCATGGTGACTACCTCCTGGAGTTGGCGGTGGGGGGTACTTGGAACCAGTTGATCCGTAATGGCCGGCTACAGGTAAGCAATGGGCGGGTCGAGCTTTATCTCATGGAAAACCCCATAGAGGATCTTTCAGGAGACCTGTTGCTGGAGAACAATCGGTTGCAGGTGCTGTATCTGGCCGGCCGGACTCCCCGGGAACCGGCTGGTGAGCTAGCTGGACGAATCCGTCAGAGTGTATTCGGACGGTTGTCCGGCCTCCGGGGACGGGGCGACTCCCAGCTGGGGGTCACCGGTACGGTGGACATGACTGAGTTTTTCAGCCCCCGGTTTGATCTGCGAGTAACAGGCCAGGAAGTTTATTTCGCCACTCCCCTGAAGGAAATCGAGGCCGTAGGATCGGCCGATTTCACCTTCACCGGCAAAGATACCATTGACTTAAAAGGAGAGTTCATTCCGGAACCGGGCGGCCTGTTATTTCGCATGGAATTCGCTGAAACCGAGAGCTATGTGCTGCGGGAGCCGGATCAAGGCCCCATCATCCGGTATGACATTCGCGTTCCCTTCCACACCGGGGCCTACATACGTAACACCGAAGTGGACGCGGAGGTGGAGGGTGAGATCACGCTCACTGCCATGGGCTCGGAGGAGTTCCACTACGCCGGTACGATTGATATTGTGAGCGGGGAATTAATGTATAACGGCTACCAATTCGTGTTTGACGAAGGTACCGTGGTCTTCGAGCCTTCCCGGTTCAATCCGCAATTCAATATACGCGCCACCACCGAAGTACCAGTTGGTCTGGAGGCGGTAGACGTTACCCTCATTTTTTCCGGGACATTGGAAGAGCCCCGCTTGAATTTCCAGTATCCGCCCACTATGCCCTACACCGAAAGCGACCTGTTGTCTCTGTTCACTTTGGGGGATCCGGCCATTGGCGGGGGGGATCCGGCCAGGGCGGCCACCCTCAGCCTGGGGAGAATCATGCTGCGGGAAAGCGAGCAATACGCCCGGCGACTTACCGGGCTGGACCGCTTCCAGATTCAGACCGGGGGCTACCGCAGCACCCTGGGGAGCGAGGGGCTGCGATTCAGTTTGGGCAAGCGACTTTCCCCCCGGTGGTATATCGGACTACAGGCTGATCCCACCCTGACTTTCGAGCAATACGACTACCAAGTAGCATTCCGCCTGAGCTCCAATATGTTCCTGGAGGGCTCCCGTTCCCCTGGACAATACCGCATAAACTATCGCCTTAAATATCGCTACTGAGCTCGGCTCTCTGCTTTATAAATGGGTCACTTCCGCCGGGTGTTACTGTTTTCCCTGGTCTGGTTAAGTCAACCGTTTGGCTTGATCGCCCAGGTAGACGACTTACCCATCGGTAATATTTATTTCTCAGGAAACGAAACATTCACTGAGGAGCAGCTCAAAGGCCTCATGAAGTTACGGGCGGTGCGGGCTTTCGCCTTTCGGGATCAGCCCTTCAGCCGCCGCGCCCTGCGAATCGATGCCTTGACGCTGGAAGGTTTTTACGCCAGCCAGGGCTACCTGGAATCATCCGTCACCGATTCCTTTGTAGTGAACTCCTCCGGGCAGGTGGACGTCTACCTGATCATCATAGAAGGGCGGCAGTTCATGCTGGCGGATATCGAAGTGACCGGTAATCGTCTCCTCAGCACTATAGACATCCTCACATTCTTGGATCTGCAGCCCGGCGAGCCCTTTAACCCGGTCTATATCCGCCACCGATTGGTCGAGTTGCGTCGCCACTACCAGAACCAGGGCAAATTGACCATAGATATCCTCGAAGAGAAGGAGGCTGATGAAGACGTGCACCTGCGACTGTTTATCTCCGAGGGCCTCACTTACACTGTGGGGGACATCAACATAACCGGACTGGTCCAGATACCGGAAAAATTCGTCCGGCGGGAACTGCTGTTCAAGACCGGAGATACATTCAGGCAGGACGATTTGATTCTGTCTCAACAGCGCATATTCGAGTCCGGCCTGTTTGCCGCCGTGGAGATTCTTCCCGAGGTTCGATCCTTAGAGTCCGGGATTGCCGACATGGAAATCAGAGTTCGGGAATTGGAGCGGCGCAGCCTCGACCTGACGCTGGGATTTCAACAGAAAGAGGACCCCGGCTCCGGCGAGCCCAGTACGGCGGTGGCCACTTCAGGCCAGTGGTGGCACTCGCGCATTTTTGGTAGCGGCATCCGCTCGGGCATCACCTTGGAAACCGACCTGGTACTGCAAGCGCTCACCTCTCCGAACCTGCTGGTTTCTTTGGAATTCCAATCACCATGGACCGTGGGGATCAGAATTCCAAGTTCGGTGAAGTTCTTCTCCGATTACCGCACAACTCCGGACCGAATATTCACCAACGGCGTTGAGGTAGCCCTGATCCGCCGCCGGGTGGAGCGTACCCGGTTCACCGCCCGGTTTCGCTGGGCGCTGATCACCGCCGAGAAGGAAGTGCTCGATTCGGTGGCTACCACCGGCGCCAATCGCAGCATCAATTTCGATTACCTGTTCCAGGGGGTGGATAATCTGCTGGCCCCGCGCAAGGGGACCATTTTCCAGATTAACCCCTCCCTGAATGGCATCGTACTGAAGGGCGCCAATGACGTACCTTACTACCTTAAGCTGGAGGCTGATATCAGGCGTTATCATCCCGTGGGCCGGGAGGCGGTCTTCGCCTACCGGGCCAAGCTAGGTTACTTACGGACCTTACCCGCTGGGGATGGCCGCAGTTTGCCACTTATCGATCTGTTCGATCTGGGTGGCAGCACTTCCCTCAGGGGCTGGACCCGGCCAAAACGATTTGCCGCTGAGGGCGGGATGATCAAAATGCTCGGCAATGTGGAATTTCGCTTCCCCTTGATCTGGATACTGGGCGCAGAGCTGTTTCTCGACATGGGGGCTTTAAAGGCCTTCGAAACATCCTCTACCGACGCCCTGGACTGGAAATTTGGCTGGGATCCCGGCGCGGGAATTCTGATCACCACCCCCTTGGGTCCCATCCGGCTGGATGCCGCTTGGCCGCAAGGCCAGCAGAAGGGCAGCTCACCCACATACCAGATGGCATTCCTGCATACTTTTTAGCCCGACCAGCAGCCGGGGGTGCTAAAATCGGGGAACTCGGATCAGGGAGCAGGAGTACAATTTGAAAATGTGACTTGAACGACGGTCGGTCACAATATAAATTTACCTTCCCTTTTCCTTTAATCTGTTGATAACGAGGGTCTATAGTTATGCGAACAAGTGCACGGGCAGGGTATTTATTGCTGGCAGCTCTCATCCTGGGCTGCGGCGCCCCAAAGACGGCTGAGGAAATTTGGAACGCCGCTACCAACGATATAAATAAGAGAGATTATCCGGGGGCGATAAAACTGTTGGGAAAATTGGCCACCAAGTTTCCTGACAGCCCGCTGGCCTCCCAGGCGCTGTTCCGGCTTGGCGACGTCTACATGAATAGGACTAATCAGGTGGAGCTGGCCATTGAAACATTTCAGGATACTTTCGACCGCTATCCGGATAGCGATGAGGGTGTCAAATCGTTGTTCATGATCGGGTTTGTGAATGCCAACTATCTGGATGACCTGGGGGCGGCCGAACAGGCCTATAACCAGTTCCTGGATAAGTATCCCAATCATGAGCTGGGCGAATCGGTGCGGTTCGAATTGAAAAACCTGGGCCGGCCGGTGGAAGAGATCGACGAGCTAAAAGACGTGGTGAATGTCGACTAGCAGCGCGGTGGCAATCACCACCGAGGCTCCCGACTTGGCCGCTCTTACCGAAGCGATCGCCGAGGATTCCCGCTATATAGACCAGTTGCGCCAGGCCACCGGCCAGGTGATTGTGGGGCAGCACGATCTGATCCAGAAGCTGTTGATCGCCATGCTTTCCAACGGCCATGTGCTGCTGGAGGGTGTGCCCGGACTGGCCAAAACAATGACGGTTGACACGTTGGCCCACCTGATCGGCACCCGCTTTCAGCGCATCCAATTCACCCCTGACCTTTTGCCCGCGGACTTGATCGGCACACTGATCTACAATCCCAAGGAAGGGACCTTTGAGGTCAAACGGGGACCGATCTTCACTAATATTGTCCTGGCGGACGAGATCAACCGCTCGCCGGCCAAGGTACAGAGCGCCCTATTGGAGGCCATGCAGGAGCGGCAGGTTACCATAGGGACCGATACCTTCCCCCTGCCCAAGCCGTTCATGGTCATGGCCACCCAAAACCCCATCGAGCAGGAAGGCACATACCCGTTGCCCGAGGCCCAGGTAGACCGCTTCATGTTCAAGGTGCTGGTGGATTATCCTTCCCGGGAGGAGGAGTTGCTGATCCTGCAGCGGATGGCGCTGACTACGGAATTGCCCAAGGTGAAGCCGGTGGTCAAAGCCCGGCAGGTGCTCAAGAGCAGGAAGCTGGTCAACGCCATCTACCTGGCGGAAAATATTCAGCAGTATATCGTGGACTTGGTGACCGCCACCCGCAATCCCGCCCAGGCCGGCCTGAGCGATCTCAAGGACTTGATAGCTTTCGGGGCTTCGCCGCGGGCCACCATCTATACCGCCATAGCTGCCCGGGCCAGGGCTTTCCTGCACCACCGGGGGTACGTGATCCTGGACGACATCCGGGATGTAGCCCGGCCGGTATTGAGGCATCGAATTTTGCTCACATACGAGGCGGAAGCCGAAAATGTTACCACGGAAGACATTATTGACCGGCTCTTCGAAACTATTCCGACCCCCTGACAATCGCGGGAGCGCATGATGGCTTCCCGGTGCTTGTACGCCACCCGGTCGAGGCGACCATGATTCCCGCCCAGATACTGGAGAAAGTCCGGTATATCGAAATCCACACCCGTCACCTGGTGAACGACATTTTCGGCGGTGAGTACCACTCGGTTTTCAAAGGGCAGGGGATGGAGTTCGCCGAAGTGCGCGAATATCTGCCTGGCGATGACATCCGGACCATTGATTGGAATGTCACCGCACGCACCGGTAAGCCCTATATCAAGAAGTTTGTCGAAGAGCGTGAGCTGACCGTGATGATTTTGGTGGATGTTTCTTTGTCCTGCCGGTTCGGTTCGGTCAATATGCTCAAAAGCCAACTAGCGGCGGAAGTCGCAGCGGTCTTAGCCTTCTCGGCTATCCGTAATCATGATAAGGTCGGCCTTATTATTTTTACGGACAAAATTGAAAAATTTATCCCCCCCAGAAAAGGTCTACAACACGTTCTGCACGTGATTCGTGAAGTACTTTATTTCGAGCCGCAGGGCAGCTCAACAGATATTGCCAATGCTTTGGAATATTTAAATAAGGTTACCACACGCAAATCCATTGCCTTCTTGCTTTCCGATTTTTTCCCATCTGGAGTGACAAGAGAGACTGCAGAAATCGATGAAACGCTAAAAAAGTCATTAGCCATCGCCAACAAGCGGCATGATTTGATTGCGATTACACTCAATGACCCGCGGGAAATGGAACTTCCGAATTGTGGCATGA